>JBAXMT010000005.1:0-31046 GCA_037134135.1 Methylococcaceae bacterium
CCCGCCGCTTCAATTGCATCGAGACGTTTAATCGCATCCACCGTCATTAACGCTTTCGGCGGCACAATAAAATACGCATACGCTCGATGATGTGAACGTCCGACCCGACCGCGTAATTGATGCAACGCAGCAATGCCTAATTTATCGGCACGATTGATAATAATCGTGTTCGCGCTCGGAATATCAATGCCACTTTCAATAATCGTGGTACTCAGCAACACGTTAAAACGCTGATGATAAAAATCCAACATGATGCGTTCGAGTTCTTTGCCGTGCATTTGTCCGTGTGCGATTTCAATTCGTGCTTCCGGAATTAAAAGACTCAACACTTCCGCCATTCTCTCCATGCTTTTAATATCGTTATGCAAGAAAAAAACTTGTCCGCCACGTTTAATTTCACGCTGGCAGGCTTCACGAATTTGTTCGTCGTCCCATTCGTTAATAAACGTTTTAATCGGATGACGATTTGGCGGCGGACTGGCGATAATTGAAATATCACGCAAGCCACTCATCGCCATATTTAAGGTTCGTGGAATCGGCGTGGCAGTGAGTGTGAGTAAATCTAATTCGCTGCGTAATTTTTTGAATTGTTCTTTTTGACGCACGCCGAAACGGTGTTCTTCGTCGATAATCACCAGTCCCAAATTTTTATATTTCAAACTTTCACTTAATAATTTGTGCGTGCCAATCACAATATCAACTGTGCCTTTTTCGAGTTGTTGCGCGATTTCTTTTTGTTCTTTTGGCGTGACAAAACGTGACAACAATTCAATTTTCATCGGCAAATCCGCAAATCTATCGCAAAAATTCACATGATGTTGTTGCGCTAATAACGTGGTCGGCACGAGAACCGCAACTTGTTTGCCACTTTGCACCGCTAAAAATGCCGCTCGCATAGCGACTTCTGTTTTACCAAAACCCACGTCGCCACAAATCACTCTGTCCATCGGTTTGGCTTGATTGAAATCTTCGATAATGTCTTCAATCGCCCGCACTTGGTCGGGTGTTTCTTCAAAACGAAAACCTTGCGCGAAACTGAGATATTCGTCTGCATCGATACGCTCAAACAGTGGAATTGCTAAATGTTCATGCGCGGCACGTTTCGCGTGGATTTCTAATAATTCAGCCGCGACATCGTGAATTTGTGAAATCGCTTTTTGTTTGGCTTTTTGCCATTGGTCAGAACCTAATTTGTGCAACGGCGCGTTTTCTTCGGTCATTCCCGTGTAACGTGAAATGACGTGCAATGCCGCAACTGGCACATAAAGTTTGGCATCATCTGCATAACGAATGGCTAAAAATTCACCGTCCAAACCACCGATAGTGAGCGTTTGTAAACCCAAATAACGTCCCACACCATGTTCTAAATGCACGACGGGCGCACCTATTGTGAGTTCATTTAAATTCGCAACCAATGTTTCTAATTGTCGTGCGGAGGCTTTTCGACGGCGACGTTGCGGAGCTTTTTCGCCCGACAATTGGCTTTCTGTAATGATTGCTAATGCAGGTTTTTCTAATATCAAACCAACATCAAGCGACGCAACGGTGATGCAATGCGTGTGTTCAGAACTTAAAAATGCTTGCCAATCAACAACGACTTTTGGATAAATTGATTCGCGTTTTAACGTTTGCAATAAGGCTTCACGATGTCCCGCCGATTCAGCAACGAACAAAATTTTGCCTTCAAAATTGGCGACAAATTGCGTTAAAGCATAAGCGGGTTGCTTGAAATGCGCGTTGAAACTGATGTCAGGCAGTTTGGCGCAAACCTCCAAGTTAATTTGCTCGCGATTTTTAAATTCATCAGCCAAATTTTTGGGTGATAAAAATAATTGTTCTGGAAGAAATGCGTTTTTTTGCAACGCAAACCGATTTTTGACGGTGTCATCAAAATCCAATATCGCTGAATTTATATTTGGCAACATCACCAAAATGGCATCACGAGGCAAATAATCAAACAACGTTGCCTTTTCGTCTTCGTCTAGCGGAAATTCGCGCACGGGCAAAATCGTCAACGATTCAATAGTTTCATCAGTTGAAAACGCTCGCTGACTTTCCACATCAAAAGCGCGTAACGATTTCAAACATTCGTTCTCTATTTCCAGCCGCAACGGCACACGATTTCCCATGGCGAAAATATCTAAAATCGCACCATGTAAAGCAAATTCACCATGTGTAAAAACTTGCGAAACCGATTCGTAATCATGTTGTTTTAAATTTTCGGCGATGTCCAAAAGTGAATCACCTATTTTTAAAACGAATTTTTGTTGCGCTAAAAATTCGGGTGGCGTTATACGATTCATTAACGTATTTGCCGCCACAATTAACGCGCCACTTTGTACGTTTGGCAAAGTATTTAATGTGTGTAAACGCTCTGACACGATTTCGGGCAAAGGTGAAAATATGTCATACGGCAATGTTTCCCAATCAGGAAAATGCAAAATTGGCTGCGAATGATTTAAAAAAAATGCTAACTCATATTCCAAGCGTGATGCGCTGTGAGCATCGGGCGTAATAATCACAAATAAACGATTATGCGTTTGAATCGCGGTCGCCAACGCTAAAGCGTCAGCACAACCACTAAAATCAGACCATGTAACAATCGGTTGTTTTGGCGTTGGAAATGAAAAATTAAATATAGGCATAACGGCGTGTGCAAAATTGGAATGGTGGTTATTTTAAACCTAATTTTGAGCTGCGTTATAATGACGGCACTTTTAACACTGATTTTTATTGGAGTAATTTAACTATGACACGCATTTTTAATTTCAGCGCAGGACCTTCGACGTTACCAGAAACCGTTTTACAACAAGCCAAAGACGAAATGCTCGATTGGCGTGGCAGCGGAATGTCGGTCATGGAAATGAGCCATCGCGGCAAACAATTTATGAGCATTGCCGCCGAATTAGAAGCGGATTTACGCACGTTAATGAGCATTCCCGAAAATTATCGAGTGCTGTTTTTACAAGGTGGCGCGTCGGCACAATTTTCATTTATTCCGCAAAATCTCTTGGGTGACAAAACCAAAGCCTGCTACGTCAAAACAGGCGCGTGGTCAGAAAAAGCAATTAAAGACGCACAATCATATTGTGAAACAATAGTCAGTGCGAGTTCAGAAAGTAGTCATTTCACCACGATTCCAGATGTTGCCGATTGGGAAATAAATTCAGACGCGGCTTATTTGCATTACACCTCAAACGAAACAATTCACGGTGTGGAATTCAATGCCACACCTGACGCAAAAGGCTTGCCGCTCGTTTGCGATATGTCATCGAACATTTTATCGCGCCCAATTGATGTCAATAAATTCGGTTTGATTTATGCGGGTAGCCAAAAAAATATGGGTGCCGCAGGTGTCACCGTCGTGATTGTGCGTGATGATTTGTTGGGGAAATGTTCAAAATTGGTGCCGCCCGTTTTTAATTATGCTGAACAAGCGAAAAATCAATCGATGCTCAACACGCCGACGACTTACAGCTGGTATTTGATGGGCTTAGTGTTGAAATGGGTGCAAGCACAAGGCGGTGTAACGGCAATGGAACAACGTAATATCGCTAAATCGACGAAACTGTATCAAGCGATTGATGCGTCCACGTTGTATCGTAATCCCGTTGAAATTGCCTCGCGTTCGAGAATGAATGTGCCGTTTATTTTGGCGAATGAAGCGTTGGATAAAGAATTTTTAACAGCTGCTGAAGCGGCTGGTTTAAATGAATTAAAAGGGCATCGTTCTGTTGGTGGAATGCGGGCAAGTATTTACAACGCGATGCCAGAAATTGGAATTGATACGTTGATTTCGTTTATGCAGGAATTTGAACGTACACATTAAAAATTAGCCGCTGCCATTTCAAAAATGGCAGCGGTTTACATTTAACGGCTTACCCACATTGCATCGCCATAACTAAAAAAACGATATTTCTGCTCAATCGCGTGCTGATAAGCCTGCATCACAAATTCATAACGCGAAAATGCCGACACTAACATTAACAATGTCGATTCTGGCAAATGAAAATTCGTCAACATTGCATCAACGGATTTAAATTCATAACCTGGCGTAATAAACAAATCCGTGTCGCCAAAACCTGCGTGTAACACACCTGAACGTGACGCGGATTCCAACGCTCGAACTGCCGTTGTCCCAATCGCAATCACCCGCCCTGCCCTTTTTTTAGTTTCATTAACAGCGTCCACCGTTTCTTGCGGCACAGCGAAAAATTCTTTGTGCATAATGTGTTCAGACAAATTTTCGACCCGCACTGGTTGAAATGTGCCGCTGCCAACGTGTAACGTGACAAATGCGGTTTGTATGCCTTTCGCGTTAATTTTTTCTAGCATCGTTTCATCAAAATGCAGCCCAGCCGTTGGAGCTGCCACTGCGCCTAAATTTTTACCGAAAACCGTTTGATAACGGGTGAAGTCATTTTCATTGTCGGCACGTTCGATATATGGCGGCAATGGAATGTGACCGATTTCAGCCAAGATTTCTAACAACGGTTTTTCATCATCAAAACGCAGTTGAAATAAATCATTTTCGCGCCCTTCAACGTCACAAAAATAATCATTATCGAGTTCAATTCGCGCCCCCGTTTTCGGTGATTTACTTGAACGAATATGTGCCAGCGCGTGCTGTTCATCCAAAATACGTTCAATCAAAATCTCAATTTTCCCGCCCGTGGTTTTCGTGCCAAATAAGCGTGCAGGTATTACTCGTGTATCGTTAAAAACAAGCAAATCTTCAGGTTCGATGAAGTCGAGTAAGTCGTTAAATTGTCGGTCTAGCGTGTCGCCAGTCTCTCGATTTAAACACAATAAACGACTGGCGGTACGCTCAGATAACGGTTGTTGCGCGATTAACGCTTCGGGGAGGTGGTAATTAAAATCGCTTTTTTTCATGGTGGCTTATTTTGGGTAATGTAACAAGCTCGGTATTAAACGTTAAAAGCACGAATCCCGCATTAGGTTTTTAGTGTGCCGTTTATGCGTGACAAATTGTCGCGCGACGATTTGTCACATTGCATTGTTTGTAGGGGGGGGGGGTAAAATTTGGATACCAATTTTGGCAATTTCTAATCAAACATTTGGGAGTAAATTTATGACAGCTTTTACAGGCATCAATAACAATGGTGATCAAAAAATCGATATTAGTGGTCTTATCGGACAAACTTTTAATACTGTTGTGATGTATGGCGGAAATGATACAGTTAATGGCAGTGGTGTAATCGACTATATTGTTGGTGGTTATGGAAATGATTTACTCAAAGGCAACGGTGGCAATGATTATTTGAATGGTGAGACAGGAAATGATTCGTTGTATGGTGGAACAGGTAAGGATTCACTCTACGGTGGGGTTGGAGATGATTTATTAAATGGTGAGGCTCACCTTGATTATCTTTATGGTGGTGCTGGTAATGATACTTACGTTCATGACTTAACCAGCGGTAATGACATTATTAACGACAATGTGACTGTAACTGGCACTATCGGTACTGTTGGTATTGGTGGCGGTACTAGTGACGTACTAAAATTCAGTGGACTTTCTATTAGTTTCAATGGTTTCTTGTCAGCAAACAGTATAGTTGCTTCTTATTCTGTTGCAAATAAAGTGAATCTTTATGTATCTAGCTACTCTGATCTTAGTGACAATAGAGTAGTCGACGATGGCGTTATGATTCAAAATTATTATCAAGGTGGGAATTATGTAATTGAACGAATTGCTGGTTCTGATGGAATTCCTTATTTGTTGAATGCACAGGTTATTCCATTTTTCGGGATGCAACACAGGCATCATGAATATCGTAACTGTCTAAAACAATAGCTACGATGTTGTTAATCATTTATCGAGAATTTTATGTCTAATTTAGCAATTCATTCAAAAAAAAAGCCAGTCTTGAATAATTCCTCATCCGTTAAAACACCTGTTGGAAAAACAACAGTTAAATCTGTTGGCAGTTTTGGTGAAGCAATTAAGCAATTGCAAGAACAAGCAACTGTTTATAATCCAAAGAACATTCAACCAAATACTTCTTTGCGTACAGATAGTATTCAAGTACAGGGCAAAGTCGTCTTTGGGTTTGGAGACATCGAAACGGTGACTTTGGATAATCCTGTCATAACAAGAACAGGCGGGACTAAAATTCCTGAGCCTGTACCACTGTCTCCAGGAGAATTGGCGGCATTGCAAAAAAGTATGGCTGATGAGGCAAAATTTGAAAAAGAATCTGCATATCAAGCATCCCCTGAGGGACAAAAAGAGTATTTAATGTCTAAACAAGTAGATGCAGTAGCGCGTGATGCAGAAGGCAACATTGTTGCAAAGATTTACAAAGATGGCAGCTTGATGTGCAGTAATGAATTAGGAAATAGCTTGAGCAAATGCAATTCAAATGCAGAAAGAATTCGCCTACTTGAAAAGAACTCGAACGTAGTGGTTTCTGATTACACAAAAGAAAAAGTGACTGATTTCGATTTGTTAAAAGAAGAATTCGCTCAAATTGAAAAAAGGCTGGCGATTCATCCTGAATTGCGTGCGTTATATGACCCCGATATTGTGGAGCTACAACGCCGTACTTTAGCTGCTTGAAAAATCTCACTAAAAAGCCCCGATTTGCATTCACTGCTTGCGGGGCTTTTTTATGCTCAATGCCTTACTCGAAATTCAATCAAGAAATCAAACTCGCCAATTGATACAACGGAGGCAAAAGCAACATTTCAGCAAGTTGTAACCCCAAAATCGCTAAAATCACCGACAAATCTAAACCACCTAAATTTGGCAACACTCTACGACAAACGCTCAACATCGGTTCGGTCAAACTATAAAGCAACATCGAAACATCATTAAAACTACCTTGATTAAACCAACTCAACAACGCACGACCGAATACCGCATAAAACAAAACATTGAGCAACAACGCCAAAAGATGTGCGAATGAAATCAAAATCAAACCGCCAATGCTTATCGATGCGCCTTGCAATAATTCTAACGAACCATCCGCGAATACTTGTAATACCATCATCAATACTAACGACGACGTGTCGATATTTCCAATTGATGGAATAAAACGCCGCATGATTTTCAGTGGCGGATGCGTAAGCATAATCAAAAATTTTGAAATCGGATTACGAAAATCGGCACGACACCATTGCAACAAAAATCGCAGCATCACTGCGCCGATATACAACGAAAAAACCGTGTTCAAAATCAATTCAATCGGATTGGTAAAATAATTCATGCCCATAATTTAAACCTCTTGTTTTGATAATTCAATCGAACGATCACGCGCTGCGTTCAATGCTTTGGCGACTAATTCGACAAAACCGCCTGCTTGAAATGTTTCAATCGCTTTTTGTGTCGTACCGTTTGGTGAAGTGACACGTTCACGCAATTTTTCAGGTGATTCCGCAGATTCGAGTGCAATTTTTGCCGCCCCTAACGCCGTTTGTTGAACCAATAATTGTGCGGTATCTGCATTTAAACCCATTTCCAACGCTGCTTTTTCCATTGCTTCCATCAACAGAAAATAATACGCAGGGCCACTCCCAGAAACTGCTGTGACCGCATCAAGCTCGCTTTCCGTTTCAACCCACAACGCGATTCCTACGGAACGCAAAATGTTTTCTGCTAAATCACTTTGTTCATCAGTAACATTTGCGTTTGCGTGCAAACCCGTTGCTCCAGTTAAAACTAACGCTGGCGTATTTGGCATACAACGCACAATCGCCGCTTCGTCACCCAACCATGAACTTAAACTCGCTTGTGAAATCCCTGCAGCAATTGAAACAACCAACGATTTTTTAGTTTGAATTAACTCAGCAAGCGATTCCGCCACGCTTTTCATTACTTGAGGTTTCACGGCTAAAACGATTACATCCACTTCATCAATCACAACCGAATTATCTAACGATGTATTGATATGCAATTGTTCGGCTAAAAGCGAAAGTGTGTCAGCATTCGTATCTGAAACCCAAAGGTGTTGCGTGGGATGTCCGCTCGCAATTAAACCTTTGAGTAAGCTAGAAGCCATATTTCCGCCGCCGATAAAACCAATTTTTTGTGTATTCATGAATTTCCCTCTGTTTGAATCAATAAAATTTGTAAGTCCGCGACGTTTGTTCCCGTCGCGCCAATCATCAATAAATCGTTTGAGCTTTTCAGCGCGTGATATGAATCGTTATTTTCAAGTAATTCGGCGGGTTTTACACCTGCATTTTTCATACGCTGCAACGTTCCCGCATCAACAATTCCACCTGCTGCGGGACTTACGCCGTCAATTCCGTCTGTACCGCCGCTTAGAAAAGCCCATTCGTTTGTTAAACCATTTTTTTTCGCTGCGATAGCGAATGCTAACGCCATTTCTTGATTGCGTCCGCCTTTGCCATTTCCGCGTAATGTTACAGTTGTTTCACCACCTGTTATAAAAGCGATTTTTTTATTTTCAAGGCGAGTATTTTTTACTGTTAAGACAAATTTTTCTGCTACATAACGCGCTTCGCCACATAATGGATAATCGTAACGAATCACCTCATAACCCAATGATTTTGCAGTTTCTACGGCAGCTTCAACACTCATCAAATTGCTACCGATTAACGTATTTTCAACATTTTCAATAAATTTCGGTGTTTCACAAATCGCATTTTCTAAATAATTTTTTACCGATTGTGGCGCATCATTCCAAACGTTTTTAGCTTTCAAAATTGCCACCGCTTCGACAAATGTGGATTCGTCTGCAACTGTTGTACCACTCGCAATTACACTCAAATCATCACCTAAAACATCCGATAAAATCAGCGCGTGACATTTTGCAGGAGAAATTATTTTGGCTAAATGTCCGCCTTTCATCTGAGACAAATGTTTGCGAACACAATTGATTTCGCCAATAGTCGCGCCACACGACAGCAATAAATTTGTCGTGGTAATTTTTTCGTCGAGCGTAATCGAATCGACTGGATACGGAATCAACGCTGATCCACCGCCGCTAATTAACACCAAGACCAATTCGTTAGATTTGGCATTTTTGGCAATTTCAGCAATGCGTTTTGCGGCTTCAAAACCTGCTAAATCTGGCAATGGATGTGACGTGCCAACCACTTCGACATTTTTAACTGCGACAACATTTTCATAATTTGTTACCGCAATCGCGTCACCCAATAAATTGACGGGAATCAATTCTTGAGCAGCATTTGCCATTGCACACGCCGCTTTTCCAAAAGCGATAACGTGAATTTTTGAAAATTTTTCATTCAAAACAAAATGTTTTTTGACGGCTTGGTAAGGATTTGCAGCAGCAATTCCTGCTTGGAAAATTTGGTTAGCGTTTTGGCGCAAATTTTCTACATTCATGCCATTTTTTTCGCCAATGCAAAGATATTTTCAGCATCCAAAACGTGTTTATTGTCTTCAAATAATTGCGCGATACACGCCCGATGCAAAGCTAATTTCAATGCGCCAAATCCAATTGCGCCCCAAACAATTTTCCCCTGACAATCGATGCCTTTATCCATGACACCAATGCCACCAATTCCCAACGGTGGCGTGGCATTTGCGTCGGCGAGCATTTCTAATGCGGCATTATTTTGCCAATGTTCAGGTTTTAATAATTCAACGCCCGTTGCGCCCGTTGCAATCACAATGTTTGCGTTTTGAATTGCGGCGGCGCGTTCATCAAAATCTGCCGCCGCTTGCGCGTGAATGTGAACATTAAAACGTTTTTGCATCGCTTCACAGGCTTTTTCGGCATTCCATAATTGCCGTGAAGTGATAGTCACTTCAGCACCTTCCATTGCTAACATAGCTGCAGCACGTTGCCCGACAGGTCCTGTTCCAGCCAAAATAACTGCTTTTTTTCCAGTCAAAATACCACTCGACGCTAACTTTGCCACACACGCCGCCGCTGTCGTATTACTGCCATTACTATCTAACATTACCGAAACTTGAAAGCCTGGAAAAAAATGTTTTTGTACCGCCTCAAATAAAATTTGTCCCGCCGCCATATCACTACCACCGACAAAAATAGCGGTATTTTTTTTGTCTTTAGGCGCACGAGTAAAAATTGCGCCATCAACTAATGCGGCGATATTTTCAGGCGTTAAACTTCCGTGACCAATCACATGATCTGCCCCACCGTCATAACCCACCACCGTGTCAAAAACAGAAGGATGTAAATCGGTGTCGAATTGGAATAATAATTTTTTCATAAAAGCTCGTTTGATTAAATTTAAAAATACAGTCGCATAACATCAATCAAATAATCTATTGAGATGTTTCATTTTTTTGTATCCGATAAAGATACAACAAAGTTTCGCGACGATCGTTGATGTAAAGAATTCTTTCGGGGTGCCAGTTTGGCGCAGGAAATGAAGAAGATATAAATAGTGTTCCTACTCGCATTTCACGTTTTATTTTTTCGCTAACTTCGGGCATTGCTAAGGGTGACAGAAAGGCAAAAATAACATCATATTTTGAAAAATCAGTGGTAAAAAAGTTATGCCGTGACGCAGTGAAATTCGATAAGTTTCGACCACGAAACGCACTGATTAACCACGGTAACGGCGCACGTTCTGAGGCTTCAACTTGCACAGTTGGTAATTGTTCTGCAACTGGAATAGCTACTGAACCAACACCCGCACCTAAATCTACAAATGTTTGAGCATTTTCTTTTTTTAACAATGCAATTACGACCTCCGCGACTTCTGATGATGATAAAAATAAAGGCACATCGCCGCGAATTGTTCCCCAAAAAACTAATGTTAATATCACCACGGTCAGCAAATAAAACCAAGCAGGTAACGCTAACGTAAAACAAATAAAAACGCTGGGTAAAAATAACAAATGTATCGGAATCCACCACGTCGGTTGACGTAGCAAAAACGAATTACCAACCGCGAAACTACTTTGTGTAAATAGAAAAACAATCGGATTGTGGAAAATAGGCTGCAAATAAGCAAGCCCTAGCGTCAGTAATAACGCGAGAGTTTGACAAGCCAGAGCGCGTAAAATAGTCATTTATTCAGCATCTTTACGGAATTCGCCTTCCAACACATTGTCATTTTTATTTGGCGGCACAAAAAAATATTGCATAGCATAAGTAATTATTTTGCTGCGTAACGAAGGCAATAAACAAATTAACCCAACTGCATCGGTAATAAAACCTGGCGTGAGTAATAACGCGCCACCGAGCAAAATTAAAAAACCTTCTGCCAATTCATAGGCTGGTGTTTCTTGCCGCTTGATTGATTCTTGAAAACGTTGCCACGTTGCCAAACCTTGTTGTTTAAGTAAAAACGAACCTAATGCCGCACTCATAATAATTAAAAAAATCGTCGGAAATGCACCCAACACACTGCCGACTGCAAGTAATACATAAAGCTCTAAAAAAGAAATCACGATAATAGTGATAAAAAGGGAGCGAAAGATATTCATAAATAAAAACGAATTGAAGGTAAGAATGTTTCGACAATATAAAGGCAAATTCGCTTATTTTCTATGATAATGTTGTCGAACACGCCTAACTATTTAATTTTGGAGACGCTTATGTCACGTTATCGTTTAATTTTAATTGTTTTCACTTTATTCAGCTCCCCTCTATTCGCAGCAGATTCACTTGAGCAATTAGTTCGAGATACAGCCGCATTAAAATTAAATCTTTTTGGCGATGAATTATTGCAACCCGAACAAGCCTTTGAGTTTTCTGCCAATGTTAAAAATGGCAACACGATTTATGTGAATTGGGAAATTGCGCCAAATTATTATTTGTATCGCGAAAAAATAAAGCTCGAATTAGTCAACAGCAACGGCGTTAAACTCGGCGATTACACGATTCCGAATGGTTTGCCAAAACATGATGAAGCCTTTGGCGATGTTGAGGTTTTATCGGAAGATTTAAATTTTAATGTGCCGTTGTGGCGCGAAGATCATGGCGCACAAACCGTTAAATTGCGGGCATATTTTCAAGGTTGCGCGGAACGGGGGGTGTGTTATCCGCCAATGACAAAAGACGTGATGTTGGATTTGCCGGTGGCGCATCAGTTGGAAGCGTTGCCTGAAATTGCACCCGCTCAATCACGAAATATCGGTGTGCCAATGACAATTTTGTTAATTTTTTCAGTCGTTGTGCTAATTTTGTCTGCGATAATTGCGACCCGTTTAAAAAATAAATTCTAAAAACTCATAAGGAGAAAAACTCATGGAAAAAACGTACGCGCCACACGACATTGAACAACGTTGGTATGAAAACTGGGAAACGAATCAGTATTTTGCACCGAGCGGCACAGGCGAACCGTATTGCATCATGATTCCGCCGCCGAATGTCACGGGCAGTTTGCACATGGGACACGCTTTTCAAGATACGATTATGGACGCGCTCACGCGCTATCACCGTATGAAAGGTTGCAATACACTTTGGCAAGCGGGAACTGACCACGCAGGAATTGCGACGCAAATGGTGGTTGAACGGTTATGCAATGCAGAAGGTAAAACGCGCCATGATTATGGACGCGAGAAATTCATCGAAAAGATTTGGGAATGGAAAGAAGAATCGGGCGGCACGATTACGCGCCAATTGCGTCGCATGGGTTCTTCGTTGGATTGGTCGCGCGAACGTTTCACGATGGACGATGGCATGTCGGGCGCGGTGCAAGAAGTGTTCATTAAATTGCACGAAGAAGGCTTAATTTATCGCGGCAAACGCTTGGTGAATTGGGATCCTGTTTTGCACACGGCAGTTTCGGATTTGGAAGTTTTGTCAGAAGAAGAAAATGGTTTTATGTGGCATTTGCGTTATCCGTTATCGAACGGTCAAGGGCATTTAATCGTTGCCACGACGCGCCCCGAAACGATGCTCGGTGATGCCGCTGTGGCGATTAACCCGAAAGATGAACGTTATCAACATTTGCTCGGCGAATTTGTGGAATTGCCTTTGACGGGTCGTCGAATTCCGATTATTGCCGATGATTATGTTGACCCCGAATTTGGAACGGGTTGCGTAAAAATCACGCCTGCTCACGATTTCAACGATTACGAAGTGTGGACGCGCCACCGTCATCACGCGGTAATTCAAGATTTACCACACGGCGGTTTGATTAACATTTTCACTGTGAATGCCAGTGTGATTGATGACGTACTGATTCCTGAAAAATATCGAGGACTAGATCGTTTTGAAGCACGCAAACAAATTGTTGCCGATTTTGAAGCCGCTGGTTTATTAGAAAAAATTGCCGACCACAAATTGATGGTGCCACGCGGCGACCGTAGTCAAAGCGTCATCGAACCCTTTTTAACTGACCAATGGTATGTGAAAGTCGCGCCATTGGCTGAACCTGCGATTGCCGCTGTTGAAAATGGCGACATTAAATTTGTGCCTGACAATTGGAAAAACACTTATTTTGATTGGATGCGAAACATTCAGGATTGGTGTATTTCGCGACAAATTTGGTGGGGGCATCGCATTCCTGCATGGTACGACGACAAAGGCAATATCTACGTCGGCGAATCAGAAACGGCAATTCGTGAAAAACATCATTTGCCAGTCGATTACGTTTTAAAACAAGACGAAGACGTTTTAGATACTTGGTTTTCTTCGGCGTTGTGGCCGTTTTCGACTTTAGGTTGGGACGGCAAGAACGAACCCGAAGCCTTGAAAACCTTTTATCCCACCAGCGTTTTAGTCACAGGTTTTGACATCATTTTCTTCTGGGTGGCGCGAATGATTATGATGGGGCTGAAATTTCGCGGCGATGTGCCATTCAAAGAAGTCTACATTCACGGTTTGGTGCGTGACGCGGAAGGGCAAAAAATGTCCAAATCCAAAGGCAACGTGCTTGACCCGATTGATATTATCGACGGCATTGATTTAGAAACGCTTGTTGCAAAACGTGTTTCAGGCATGATGCAGCCGCATTTGCAAAAGAAAATCGAACAAGCCACTCGCAAACAATTCCCTGACGGTATTCAATCTTACGGCACAGATGCCTTGCGTTTTACCTTTGCGTCGCTTGCTTCAACAGGTCGTGATATTCGTTTTGATTTGGCTCGCACGGAAGGTTATCGTAATTTTTGTAACAAGTTGTGGAATGCGGCGCGTTATGTGTTGATGAACACTGAAGAACACGATTGTGGTTTGACAGGCGAATGTGAATTTTCACACGTTGACCGTTGGATTACAGCGCGTTTGAATCAAGTGATTTCAACCACCAGCCACGCAATTGATAACTACCGTTTCGATTTAGCGGCACAAGCGATTTACGATTTTACTTGGAATGAATACTGCGATTGGTATTTGGAATTAACCAAAGTGGCGTTGCAATCGGATAACGAAGCGTTGCAACGTGGCACGCGCAAAACGTTGTTGCACGTTTTAGAAACCATTTTACGTTTGGCGCATCCGATTATTCCGTTTATTACCGAAGAAATTTGGCAACGTGTCGCGCCACTTGCTGGCATCGAAGGCGACACGATTATGTTGCAACCGTATCCGATTGCTGATGAATCTAAAATTGATAACGATGCAATTCAAAATACTGATTGGTTAATGGCAGTGATTTTGGGCGTGCGTCGAATTCGCGGTGAAATGAACATCGCACCGAGCAAACCGTTACCCGTTTTATTGCAACACGGCAGCGAGCAAGACGCGCAACGCTTAGAAACGAATCGTGTTTGTTTGAACCGATTGGCGCGTTTGGAAACGATGACGTGGTTGAATGCGGACGAAGTTGCACCAGAATCGGCGATTGCGATTGTCGGCGAAATGCAGATTTTGATTCCGATTGCGGGTTTGATTGATAAAACCGCCGAATTGGCGCGTTTGGATAAAGAAATTTTGAAACTTCAAACCGAATTGGAACGCATCGAAGTGAAATTGAGCAATCCGTCGTTTGTTGAAAAAGCTCCTACGGCGGTACTTGAAAAAGAACGCTCTCGTTTAGCTGAATTGCAATCGACGTTGGGCAATTTACAAGCGCAACACGTTAAAATTAGCGCGTTGTAAGTTTCTCAAAATGAGCTTGTCATAACAAAATGGCAAGCTCATTTCGTTTTAAATTTTAAAGATAAATTGTCATCAACCAGCGTGAATCGCCTCGAAATTTAATTAACGCTCTCTCCTTTTCACCTTCACCTTCTATATTTAAAATCACTCCGTTTCCAAATGTGGCGTGATTTACCTTTTGTCCTATTTGATAGTGGCTGTCTGTTTTAATTTCAGATGGTAGTGTGGTTGCAGAAAAAGTAGATATTCTTGCAGTCACTGGTCGCGATACATTACTTTTAGGTCGAATTTCATCGAGCAATTCTTTAGGCAATTCACCTAAAAAACGCGATTTGCTTGGTGTAGTTTCACGTCCGTATAAAAAACGTTTTTCAGCGTGCGTAATATACAGTTTTTGCATCGCTCGCGTAATTCCAACATAGCATAATCGACGCTCTTCCTCTAATCGCCCAGCATCATAAATTGATTGTTGTGATGGAAATAAACCTTCTTCTACCCCAACTAAAAAAACGAGCGGAAATTCTAAACCTTTTGCGGTGTGTAAAGTCATCAACTGCACACAATCTTCAAATTCGTCCGCTTGTGGTTCACTTGATTCTAAAACTGCATAACTTAAAAAAGCAGCTAATTCCGACAAATTTTCTTCTTCGTCAGGTTTATATTTAAACGCAACAGCCGCATTGACTAATTCTTTTAAATTTTCAACTTTGTCCGCACTTTTTTCAACTTTGTCCTGCGAATAAAATGCCATTAACCCGCTTTGCTCAATCACAAACTGGACTTTTTCACCTAAAGACAAGTACATTGTTCGATTCTCGAACTGCATAATTAAATCTAAAAAACTAGATAACGAATTTGCAGCGCGTGCGCTTAATTTATGATGTTCTGACAATGAAATAGCGGCTGTCCACAATGAAATTTGTTGTTCATTTGCCAATTGGCGTAGCAAATCTATCGTTTTTGCTCCCATGCCGCGTGTTGGCGTATTTACAATACGATCAAATGCCGCGTCATCATCAGGATTTGCTAATAAACGTAAATAAGCGAGCGCATTTTTAATTTCTGCACGATCAAAAAAGCGCAAACCACCATAAACGCGATACGGCGTTTTGGTCAGCATTAACTGTTCTTCAAACTGTCGAGATTGCGCGTTAGAACGATATAAAATCGCTACATCATTACGTTTATTTCCAGCCTCGACCCAATGTCGAATCCGTTCTACCACATATTTTGCTTCTTCTTTTTCATCGTATGCCGCATAAACCGCAATCTTTTCACCGTCTGACATTTCCGTCCACAAGGCTTTGCCCATACGACCTTTATTGTTAGCGATAATTCCATTTGCAGCTTTAAGAATCGCACCAGTGGAACGGTAATTTTGCTCTAATTTAACGATTTTATGCTGCGGATATTCGCGCTGAAATTTGTAAATGTTTTCGATTTTCGCGCCACGCCAACCATAAATCGCCTGATCGTCATCACCAACAACAAAAAGATTGTCACGATTCGGACTCAGTAGCGTCAGCCACGCATATTGAATGTGATTTGTGTCTTGAAATTCATCAACATGAATTTGACTAAAACGATTTTGATATTGGACACACAGCGATTCGTTGTCACGCAATAATTCGTAAGCTCGTAATAATAATTCAGCAAAATCGACCACGCCAGAACGTTCGCACAGTGCTTCATATTCGCGATAAATTCCTAAAAAACGTCGCGTATTTTTATCCGTACTTTGAATAATATCTTTGCTTCGTAAACCCGCATCTTTTTGCTCATTGATAAACCAAAGCACTTCTTTTGCGGGTAATTCTTTTTCATCAATTTTTAAATCGCTCAACAAGCGTTTAATCAAGCGTTGCTGGTCATTAGAATCGAGAACCTGAAAATCCTTTGGCAAACGCGCTTGCTCTGCGTGACGGCGTAAAATGCGATGTGCGATACCGTGAAATGTTCCTATCCACATGGCTGACGCGCTATTTTCCAACAACGATTCAACTCGCCCACGCATTTCATTGGCGGCTTTATTGGTGAATGTCACCGCGAGAATACTTTGTGGCGATACGTCATTGACTTGAATTTGCCATACGATGCGATGCACTAAAACACGCGTCTTTCCACTGCCAGCCCCCGCTAAAATCAACATAGCTTGCGAAGGTGCCGTGACAGCGGCGCGTTGTGCGTCATTCAATGGCGCGATAATTGAGGTTATATCCATAATTTTTAATTGCAGATTTTTAGCAGCTGTGTATAGTTTGAATGTAGGCAAAGCCAGTTATCTGGCTTATTTTTTAATAACAACATTATACATAGAAGGTTTTAAAATGAATTTTGATTATAAACGTTTGTTTAAATTTGAATTGAACTTAGATGATAAACAAAAAAAATACCGTTTATACGGTGGCGTAGCAGCATTATTAACGTCTGTATTCACAGCAAGCATTCCTTTGTTACTTATTGGTTTAGCCATGACCGCAATGGGCTATTCTGGCTGGTGTCCAATTTGTTCTGCGCTTGAAAAGTAATCGCATTTTTTATCGCTAACGCATTATCAATTAACATGATAATGCGTCCCACCTGACTCTCATTGACCTATCTGCCTTTTTCTGTGACGACTATTTATCCCATTCCTGAAAATCACACACAACGTTTTGTGCTGCACAATGAAGTTCATGCGCGTTCTTCAATAATTAGAGGTTTGCCTGGGCGTGCCAGTCATCTGGCATTATCACGCTCCAATGATGAAAAAATTCAAGAACGCCAACATTTAAATCAACTTTGTGAACGTTTCGGTGTTGCTACACCTACCGCTGATGCTGATCATTTTAGTGCGGCATTCGACACCTTTCAAATTCGCTGGGAACAACATGGCGAATTCAGCACTTACACATTTTATGTAGAGGGAGCAGAAGAACAACCGTTCACAGAACCTGCGTTAAAAAAAGTACCTGCTGATTGGTTATCGTCATTGACAGGCACAATTCTTGTAGCAACTCATGCTTCGATTGTGGATGTAAGTGAAAATATTGCCCCCGATTTGGTTAAAATCGCGCCATTTTTTGCGAGCAATTTACTAATTGGATCAACCGTTGCAGGCGGTGCCGCATCTGTATTTACAGATTTTCGTATTCATGTTGACGGCTTTAGTCGTTTTTTGATTATCAATAAAAATTTGCGTGTAGAACAAGGCGCACGGCTCATGCGCCGATTATTTGAAATTGAAAATTATCGCGTTCTTGCGTTACTTGCATTTCCAATTGCACGAAAACTTTATCCCGAATTAAAAAAAGCAGATCAACAACTCTATACAATTACCAATACAATGACGCAGTCGGCAGGAAATGATGCAAAATTACTCGACGAATTAACAATACTTGCGGCTGAAATAGAAAATCACATTTCGAGTAATCATCTGCGTTTTGCTGCTGCTAGCGCATATTACAATTTGGTAGAGCAACGTTTAATTGATTTACGCGAAGTGCGAATTCAAGGAACTCAGACAATCGGTGAGTTTATCAAGTGGCGACTTGAACCCGCCGTAAATACTTGTCGCTCAACCTCAAATCGCTTTACTTCACTTTCAGAGCGCGTTGGCAATACAAGTCAATTATTACGGACGCGAGTTGATATTATTATTGAACGACAAAATCAAGGTTTGCTCACCTCGATGGATTTACGCGCAAAAATGCAATTACGAATGCAGCAAATGGTTGAAGGTATTTCAATCGTCGCGATTACTTATTACGCAGCAAGTTTGATTCGTGCAATGGCAGAAACAATGCACGCTTTAGGCTGGCAAGTTAATCCAGAAATTGTTGAAGGCGCGGTAGTGCCATTTATTTTAATCGGTATTGGCTTAGGCTTTAAACGCATTCATCACATTATTAAAAATACGGACTAATTTCGTAACTCGTTTTTTAGAGTATCGCCCTTATAATAATCAGAGAGGTTAATCCTCTAATTTTTTCAATTTTTAACATCAGAGTTTATGGCAACTAAAGAAGATTTTTACAAAATACTCAACGTTGAGCGCAATGCGAGCGATGCTGAAATCAAAAAAAGTTATCGCAGTTTGGCGATGAAACATCATCCAGACCGTAATGCTGATAATCCAGCAGCGGCGGAAGAAAAATTCAAACAAGTTAAAGAAGCCTACGAAGTTTTATCGGATCCTAAAAAACGTTCAGCGTACGATCAATTTGGTCATGCTGGTGTTGATCAATCAATGGGTGGACGTGGTGGAGCGAGCGATTTTGGCGATGCTTTTAGCGATATTTTCGGAGATATGTTTGGTAGACGCAGCGGTGGCGGTCAACAAAGTGGGCAGCGTGGCTCAGATTTACGCTACAACCTTGAGATTTCTTTAGAAGAAGCTGTGGAAGGCACTGAACAGAAAATTCGGATTCCTGTATTAGTCACTTGTGGAGATTGTTCAGGTTCAGGAGCAAAAAAAGGCTCTTCTCCTACAACGTGTTCAATGTGTCACGGACACGGACAAGTTCGTATGCAGCAAGGATTTTTTACTGTTCAACAAACTTGCCCAACGTGTCGGGGAACAGGCAAACAAATTAAAGATCCTTGTGGAAAATGTTATGGTCAAGGACGTGTTAAAGATGAAAAAACCTTATCTGCAAAAATTCCAGCAGGGGTTGATACAGGTGACAGAATTCGTTTATCAGGTGAAGGTGAGGCTGGACAGATGGGCGCACCATCAGGTGATTTATATATCGAAGTTCACGTCAAACCACATGCTATTTTCAAACGTGACGGTGCCAATTTATCGTGTGAAGTTCCAATCAGTTTTGTGACTGCCTGTTTAGGTGGTGAAATTGAAGTACCAACATTAGGCGGCAAAGTCTTATTAAAAATTCCTACAGAAACACAAACAGGAAAATTATTCCGTCTACGAGGAAAAGGGGTAAAACCTGTTCGTGGTGGTCCGATTGGCGATTTAATTTGCAAAGTTTTAATTGAAACTCCCGTTAATTTAACGACCGAACAAAAATCATTAGTCGAAAAATTAGGGGAATCACTTTTAAGCAACGGTACACACCACAGCCCTCAAGAATCGTCGTGGATTGATAGCTTGAAAAATTTGTTTGGAGGTAAATAAATGATAAGAATTGCAATAGTTGGCGCAACAGGACGTATGGGATTATGTTTAATCAAAGCGGTTGCGTTAAGCGATAAAGCCAAACTCACCGTAGCAATTGCGCGAACTGGTAGCCATAGTATTGGTAATGATGCTGGAGTATTAGCTGGAATTAGTGAGTTGGGTGTCAAAGTAAGTGATGATTTAGATGCTGCATTGAATGAGTTTGATATATTGATTGATTTTACTCGTCCCGAAATTTCGATGAACTACATTGAAATTTGCCGCAAAGCAGGTAAAAAAATTATCATCGGTACAACAGGATATAGCGACACTCAAAAAATAGAAATATCTCAAGCAGCAAAAGAAATTTCAGTGGTACTTGCTCCCAATATGAGTGTCGGCGTAAATTTATCACTAAAATTACTAGAAATGGCTGCAAAAGTAATGGGTGACTATACAGATATTGAGATTATTGAAGCACATCATCGCCACAAAATTGATGCACCATCGGGTACAGCATTACGAATGGGAGAAGTCATTGCAACAACATTAGGGCGTGATTTGAAGGATTGTGCTATTTATGGGCGTGAAGGAAATACTGGCGAACGAAACCAAAAAACAATTGGATTTTCAACTATTCGAGCAGGTGACATTGTTGGAGAACACACAGTAATGTTTGCCGATGAAGGAGAATGCTTAGAAATTACTCACAAAGCCACAAGTCGAATGACGTTTGCCAATGGTGCAGTGAGAGCTGCTATTTGGTTACATACCAAAGAATACGGTTTGTTTGATATGCAAGATGTGTTGGAACTGACCTAAAAATTGGATAAAAAAAACGCCTGTTAAACAGGCGTTTTGATATGGAATTAAATTTCCCTATCAACCAGCTCCACATACGCCATAGGTGCGTTGTCACCTGGTCTAAAGCCACATTTCATAATGCGTAAATAGCCACCAGCCCTATTTTTATAGCGTGGTCCTAATTCATTAAACAGTTTAGTTACCATATCACGGTCACGTAACCGTGCGAATGCCAAACGTCTTTTAGCAACGTTATCTTCTTTAGATAAAGTGATTAACGGTTCAGCATAACTTCTAAGTTCTTTTGCTTTAGGCAAAGTGGTTTTGATTAACTCATGCTTAAACAATGAATTTGTCATATTGCTAAATAGTGCCTTACGATGGCTACTATTCATGTTAAGTTGTCTGCCAGATTTACGATGTCTCATGTTGAAATAACCTAAAATTTAATGTGATATGGATTGATTATGCTCGGCGAGATGATCAGGTGGCCAATTTTCAAGACGCATCCCTAGTGACAAACCCTTCAACGCTAAAATATCTTTAATTTCAGTTAAAGATTTTCTGCCCAAGTTAGGTGTCTTCAGTAGTTCAACCTCTGTGCGTTGAATTAAATCACCGATATAAAAAATATTTTCAGCTTTCAAACAATTTGCTGATCGGACAGTTAATTCTAAATCATCAACTGGACGTAATAGCACTGGATCGATAGATTCGTCTGGTGATAAGTATTCAACTCTAGGCAGCTCACTTACTTTTTCAAAATCGACAAACACAGAAAGCTGATCGTGAATTATTGTCGCTGCAAGTTTAATAGTTTGCTCTGGGTCAACAGTACCATTTGTTTCTAAGTCAATAATTAACTTATCTAAATTGGTTCGTTGTTCAACTCGAGTACTTTCAACTTGGTAAGAAACGCGCATTACAGGGCTAAATGAGGCATCTAAATGAAGAGTACCAACTGGAAAATTAATATCCGAATTCAATTTTCGAACGCTCGCTGGTTCATAACCGCGACCACGATCGACTCTGATTTTTATGTCTAACACACCAGCTTGTGTTAAATTGGCTAGCACCAAATCTGGATTTAAAATTTCCACATATGGTGGTAGGCTGATATCAGACGCAGTAACTACACCTTCACCGCTTTTCGACAAAATTAATTCGGCATCATCTTTGCCGTGAACTATAATCGCCAGCTTCTTTAGGTTTAATAGGATATCAATTACATCTTCATGTACGCCTTCTATCGTGGTGTACTCGTGTAGGACACCAGCAATTTCTACTGAAGTAACTGCACAACCAGGAATTGTCGACAAGAGAACACGCCTTAACGCATTCCCCAGTGAGTGCCCGAAACCACGTTCTAAAGGCTCGATAATAATCCTTGAGTGGTTTGTAGACTCACTTACAACTTCAACCAACTTGGGTTTAAGTAAATTAGGGATAGAACTCAGCATCTGCATTCCTCGGAACTACAATTATTTAGAATAAAGTTCCACAACAAGTTGTTCATTAATATCTGATCCTAGATCAACTCGATCAGGCAAACTAGTGAATGTTCCCATCATGTCCTTAGAATTAACACTAACCCAGACAGGAAAACCATATTGTTCAGTAACAGCGAGTGCATCAATAATTCGTTGCTGCTTCTTTGCTTTTTCTCTAATGGTCAATACATCACCAGGAGAAACTTGATACGATGGTATGTTGATAAGCGTGCTGTTTACTTGAATCGACTTATGGGATACGAGCTGGCGTGCTTCTGCTCTAGTACTCGCAAAACCCATGCGGTATACCACGTTATCTAATCTCGACTCTAAAAGGTTTAACAAGTTTTCGCCAGTAGCTCCCTTTTTTAAGTCAGCAGATTTGTAGTAATTTCTAAACTGCTTTTCTAACACACCATAAATTCGACGTAAACGCTGTTTCGCTCGCAACTGGGTCGCATAATCGGAATTTCGAGCTCTTTTTGTACCATGCTGACCTGGTCGCTGTTCCAATTTACATTTATTTTCCAGAGATTTACCTCTACTTTTTAAAAATAAATCCGTACCTTCTCTACGACTCAGTTTACAAGTAGGTCCTAAATATCTTGCCATGTTAATACTCCAGTTTTCTACACACGTCGTTTTTTAGGTGGACGGCAACCATTATGAGGAATTGGTGTCACATCAATAATATTATTGATTTTAAACCCAAGGTTATTCAAAGAACGTACTGCGGATTCGCGTCCAGGCCCTGGCCCTTTAATTAATACATCAAGGTTCTTCATACCATATTCTTGTGCAACAGTACCAGCCTTTTCAGCTGCAACCTGAGCAGCGAAAGGGGTACTTTTTCGTGAACCACGAAACCCAGAACCACCAGAGGTAGACCAAGAAAGTGCGTTACCTTTTCTGTCAGTAATAGTAATGATTGTGTTATTAAACGATGCGTGAACGTGTGCTATACCATCAGCAACTTCTTTTTTTATACGTTTTCTTGAACGATTTTGACTAGCCATTAGTTCGAACTCTATTTTTTAATTGGTTTACGAGGACCTTTACGAGTTCGCGCGTTCGTTCTAGTGCGCTGCCCTCTTAGAGGTAAGCCTCTACGATGTCTTATCCCGCGATAACACCCAAGATCCATTAATCGTTTGATATTCATTGAGACTTCGCGTCGAAGGTCACCTTCAACCGTCATTTTTGCAATGACACCGCGAATAGCTTCTAACTTATCTTCAGATAAATCTTTGATTTTTATCGAAGGCAATACACCTACTTCGCTACAAATCTCATTTGCAGTTTGTCGACCTATGCCATAAATCGCAGTTAATGCGATAACGGCGTGTTTGTGGTCTGGTACATTTATCCCGGCAATACGTGCCATTTAATACTCCCCTGAGTACATATATTCTAAGATTGAGTTTGGAATTATAGCATATTGCAATTATTGAGCAATCAATTAAGTTACCCTTGACGTTGTTTATGCCTGCCATCTTCACAAATCACTCTAACAACGCCGTTTCTTTTTACAATTTTACACTTTCTGCAAATCACTTTCACAGATGCACGAACTTTCATAGGAATCTCCAAGATTCTTGATATCAAAAAATTGACTAACCATCATATTATTTTTTGAGATTAGCCTTTTTCATTAAACCTTCATACTGTTGTGACATGATGTGAGTTTGCATCTGGGATATAAAATCCATCACGACAACCACAATGATTAATAAAGAAGTCCCACCGAAGTAGAATGGAACATTCCAATAGACGATTAAGAATTCGGGCAATAAACACACCAACGTAATGTAAAACGCTCCAATTAGTGTCAAACGCGTCATGACCTTGTCAATATAAACACTTGTTTGAATACCTGGTCTAATACCTGGTAAGAATGCACCTGATTTTTTCAAGTTTTCAGCGGTCTCCTTAGAATTAAAGACCAATGCGGTATAGAAAAAACAAAAGAAAACAATCGCAAGCGCATAAAACATAACATAAACTGGCTGACCAGGTGACAGTAGTGTCGCCACGTCCTGTAACCAACCAAATCCCTCGCTTTGCCCAAACCAACCTGCAATTGTAGCTGGGAAAAGAATGATGCTAGAGGCAAAAATTGGCGGAATAACACCTGCCATATTTAATTTCAAGGGTAAAAAACTACTCTGTCCAGCATATAATTTACGTCCTTCTTGCCTTTTAGGGTAGTTTATCGTGACTCGTCGCTGACCGCGTTCTACGAATACAACTAGCATAGTTACTGAAATCGAAATTAAAAATAATAAAACAATAAATGCACTACTCATCTCTCCAGTTCGCACAAGCTCAAATGTACCACCTATGGCTTTAGGTAAACCAGAAACAATCCCTGCAAAGATAATCATTGAAATTCCATTACCAATACCTCTCTCAGTTACCTGCTCACCCAGCCACATCAGGAAAATAGTGCCAGTAACTAGCGTAATAGTGGTAATTGCAACAAAACCTAATCCTGGATTTAAAACAACGGATAGCCCACCTGCTGTTTGATTTTGCAATGCCAAAGATATACCAATTGCCTGAAAAGTAGCTAAAACAACTGTTCCATAACGAGTGAACTGAGAAATTTTACGCCGCCCAAGTTCACCATCTTTTTTCATTTTCTCCATTGAAGGAATTACAACTGTCATTAATTGCATAATGATCGATGCAGAAATATACGGCATTATACCTAGCGCAAACAAACTCAATCGCATCAAGGCACCACCTGAAAACATATTAAACATATCCAGAATAGATCCGCCTTGTTGTTCAAACATTGCAGCCAAAGCTTTCGGGTCGATTCCTGGAACTGGAATATGCGCTCCTATGCGGTAAACTATAAAAGCACCTAAAACAAAAAGTAGGCGTGCTTTTAATTCTGAAAAATCCTCTGTTTTATTTGCCATTTGCGCTCTTGGTACATTCACTTTACGCCTCTACTTTGCCACCAGCAGCTTCAATAGATTCTTTCGCACCTGCTGTCACCTTTACGCCTTTTACAGTGACTGCTTTCGTTAAAGTACCTGACTTAATAATCCGTGCGACTTTTGTAAAAATCGGAATAATATTTGCGTCAATCAACACTTTCAAATCAATTACATCAGCGGTTAAGCCATTTAGTTCGCCTAAACGAACTTCAGATGAAAACTTAGCTTTATGAGAAGTAAAGCCCACTTTTGGCAAACGACGCTGCAAAGGCATTTGACCGCCTTCAAAACCCACTTTGTGAAAACCGCCACTGCGTGCTTTTTGACCTTTATGACCGCGACCGCACGTTTTACCCATTGTACAGCCTATACCACGACCAACACGTCTAGATTTTCTACGTGCGCCATCAGCAGCTTTAATTGTATTTAAAAACATTAAACCTCCTCAACTTTAAGCATATAAGCTACTTTGTTGATCATACCTCTGTTTTCTGGAGTATTCAGAATCTCAACCGTTTGATTGATTTTACGCAACCCTAAGCCTTTTAAACAAGCTCTGTGGTTGGGTAAGCGACCGAACCTACTTTTTGTCATTGTGACACTTAACTTATTACTCATCTGATCACCCTGTAATTTTATCAACAGATAATCCACGTTTAGCAGCAATTTGGTGAGCATTGTGCATTCCAGTTAATCCATTAATGGTTGCCCGAACTACGTTAATTGGGTTATTCGTGCCAATACACTTTGCTAGCACATTATGTATGCCGACAACCTCAAAAACTGCTCGCATTGCTCCACCAGCGATAATTCCAGTACCTTCTGAGGCGGGTTGCATATAAACTTTTGCTGCGCCCGTTGTATTTGTAATTGCGTACTGAAGGGTATCACCTTTTAATTCAACTTTACGCATATTTTTACGGGCTTGCTCCAATGATTTTTGAATTGCAATGGGTACTTCGCGTGCCTTACTAACACCATAGCCAACCCGACCTTCACCATCACCAACGACAGTCAGAGCAGTAAAACCAAAAACCCGACCGCCTTTTACTACTTTTGCAACTCGTCTGACGTTAACTAATTTCTCTTGTAAACCGTCAGCTGACCCTTGAGTAGGTGCTGTAGCCATTTTATTCTCCTAAAATTTCAAGCCAGCTTCACGAGCGGCATCGGCCAATGCTTTAACACGACCGTGATATTTAAACCCCGAACGATCAAATGCAACTTCAGTAACACCTGCAGCAAGAGCTTTTTCGGCGATGCGTTTACCTACGGCACTTGCAGCTATGACATTACTAGTTCCTTTCAAATCAGTTTTCAATTCAGTTTGATTTGTCGAAGCACTTGCCAAGGTCGTAGTACCATCTGCACTGATAATTTGTGCGTAGATGTGCTGTGATGTTTTATGAATTGACAACCTAATAGCGTTCAATTTTTTAATCTGACTACGTACTTTTAACGCGCGTTTCATACGAGTTTGTTTCTTATCCATTACGCTACCCTACTTTTTCTTAGCTTCTTTTCTAGCAACATGCTCATCCGAATACCGTACGCCTTTACCTTTATAAGGTTCAGGTGGTCGATAAGCTCGAATTTTTGCTGCAACTTGTCCAACAAGTTGCTTGTCACTTCCTTTTAGGATAATTTCAGTTTGACTTGGTGTCTCCACTGAAACCCCTGCTGGAACTTCAAAATCAACAGGGTGCGAAAAACCGAGCGATAAACTTAGAATATTTTCTTTCGCTTGCGCTCTATAACCCACGCCGACTAGCGTTAATTTCCTTTCAAAACCAGCAGACACGCCGATTACCATATTATTTACAATCGCTCTAGCAGTGCCTGCTTGTGCGGTTGCATTTTTGTCATCTTTGTTCCAATGCATTGAAATGACATTGTCAGCAATTTGAATGCTAACTGATGGATCAAAATCAAATGCTAATAACCCTTTGCTACCTTTTACGGTAACGCTGCTGCCATCTACTTTAATTTCTACGCCACTTGGAATATTAACAGGTGCTTTAGCAATTCTTGACATAACTACGCCTTAACAAACAGTGCAAATGACTTCACCACCGTGTCCAATGGCACGGGCAGCCCTATCAGTCATTACCCCATTTGAGGTTGACACTATAGCGACACCCAAACCGCCGAGAACTTTTGGTAATTCATCTTTCGATTTATAAATCCGTAAACCTGGTCTACTGATTCGTTTTATTTTTTCAATTACAGGCGCACCTTTGTAATACTTTAAAACCACAGTCATCTCAGTATGACTGCCACTGGTTTCAGTGCTATATTCCGTAATATAACCCTCTTCTTTAAGCACTTTTGCAATCGATACTTTAAGTTTAGAGGAAGGTTGTTTTATAAATTTTTTCCCAGCAGACTGACCATTTCTAATGCGTGTCAGCATATCCGCTACTGGATCTGTCATACTCATCGCTTAATTCTCCAAAATTTTTCCAACACAAATTACCAGCTCGCCTTAACAACACCAGGTACGTCACCGCGCATCGTAGCTTCGCGTAATTTATTACGACTTAAGCCAAACTTGCGGTAGTAGCCATGTGGACGACCCGTTAAATTACAACGGTTACGCACCCGCGATGGACTGGAATCTCTAGGTAATTTTTGAAGCTGCAACTGAGCAGATTCTTTATTTTCAAAAGAAGTGTTTGGATCCCTAATAATTTCTTTCAAAGAATTCCGTTTAACACCATACTTTTTAACTAATTGTTTACGCTTTTCTTCTCGCGCAATCATTGATTTTTTTGCCATGATCAACCACCCCTTACTGTTTAAATGGAAAATTAAACAACTTCAACAACGCCAAACTTTCTTCGTTAGTTTGTGCTGTCGTAGTAATGGTGATATCCATACCGCGCAACATGTCGATTTTGTCATAATCGATTTCAGGGAAAATAATTTGCTCTTTTACCCCCATCGAATAGTTACCACGACCATCAAAACTTTTTGGATTCAACCCTCTAAAATCACGAACTCTAGGGATGGAAATACTAATCAAGCGATCCAAAAATTCATACATTTTGTGGCTACGTAACGTTACTTTGCAACCGATAGGCATATCATCGCGAATTTTAAATCCTGCAATTGATTTTCTTGCCAAGGTAATTACTGGTTTTTGACCTGCTATCTTTTCCATGTCACTTACGGCAAACTGCAATACTTTTTTATCTGCAACCGCTCCACTTACACCCATATTTAAAGTAATTTTAGTAATACGTGGTGCTTGCATTATGGACTTGTAGCCAAACTGCTCAATTAAAGCAGGGCGAACAGTTTCTTTATATACCGATTCTAATCTAGCCATGATTCACCTTACGCATCGATAATTTCGTTGGTTGATTTAAAATATCGGACTTTTTTACCGTCATCTAAAAATCTAAAACCTACCCGATCTGCTTTTTTTGTTACAGGGTTGTACAATCCTACATTTGAGATTTCAATTGGCATGTCTTTAGTTATAAAACCACCCTGAATACCAGCATTAGGGTTTGGTTTTTGACTTTTACTAACCTGATTGATACCGTCAACAAGAATCTTATTATTTTTTAAAATCTGTGTTACTCGTCCGCTCTTGCCTTTGTCTTTACCAATGCGAACGATAACTTCATCACCTTTCTTAATTTTCTGCATGATAGTTACCTTAACCCTATAAAACTTCAGGTGCTAATGAAATAATCTTCATAAACTTTTCACCTCTAAGCTCACGAGTCACTGGACCAAAAATCCGTGTTCCCAACGGTTGCAAATTATTATTTAAAATAACCGCTGCATTGCCATCAAAGCGAATAACTGAACCATCAGAGCGACGCACCCCTTTTCGAGTACGAACTACTAATGCGTTGTAAACTTCGCCTTTCTTCACTCTGCCGCGAGGAATTGCATCTTTTACACTGACTTTAATGATGTCTCCAATACCAGCATAACGCCGATGCGAACCACCAAGCACTTTGATACACATGACCTTTTTCGCACCGCTATTATCGGCAACCTCAAGGTTAGTTTGCATCTGAATCATGATCTATTCCTACAAATATAAAATTTAAGCGTTCAATTGATTACTTGTTAGTACGTTCTAGCACTTGTACCAAATTAAACGTTTTACGTTTAGACATTGGACGGCAAGATGTAATTGAAACCACATCACCTTCCTGACAAGAATTATCTTCGTCATGTGCCATCATCTTCGTTGAGCGTTTGATGTACTTTCCGTAAACAGGATGTTTCACCACTCGTTCAACCAAAACGGTAATTGTTTTGTCCATTTTACTGCTGACAACGCGTCCCGTGATGGTTCGCAATTTAGTCGTATTTTCACTCATTCTACGCTCTCACCATCTCGTTTAACACGGTTTGAACGCGAGCTACGTCACGCCTTACCTTTTTAACTTGTGCCGTCTTAGACAGCTGCCCTGTACCCTTTTGCATTTGAAGGGTAAAACGTTCCCTTGCCAACTCGATTAATAAAACCGACAATTCATCGCGTGACTTTTGACGTAATTCGCTTGCTTTCATCACATTATCGTCCGTACAGTAAATAGTGTTTTCAAAGGTAGCTTAGCTGACGCTAAAGTAAACGCCTCACGTGCTAACTCTTCAGAAACCCCTTGAATTTCATATAACATAGTACCAGGGCGTACTTGTGCAACCCAGTATTCCACATTACCTTTACCTTTACCCATGCGAACCGCTAGGGGTTTTTCTGTAATTGGCTTATCTGGAAACACACGAATCCAAATTTTACCACCACGCTTGACATGACGAGTTATAGTGCGGCGAGCAGACTCAATTTGGCGAGCTGTTAACCGACCACGACTGACTGACTTAAGCCCAAATTCACCGAAACTTACCGATGAACCACGAACAGCAATGCCATTATTCTTGCCTTTGTGCTGTTTACGAAATTTTGTTCTCTTAGGTTGAAGCATATTTCTGTTCCTTCAACTATTTTTTAGGTTCTAAATTAATAGACGCTTTATGTGCATCTACATCAAACACTTCACCTTTGAATATCCACACCTTAATGCCAATAATTCCGTAGGTAGTATGTGCTTCGGCCGTTGCATAATCAATGTCAGCACGTAGAGTGTGCAATGGTACTCGCCCCTCTCTATACCATTCACTACGCGCAATTTCGGCACCATTCAAACGACCACCAACATTTATCTTAATGCCTTCAGCACCCAAGCGCATAGTATTGGTAACAGCTCGCTTCATCGCCCGGCGGTACATAATACGCTTTTCAAGCTGTTGAGCAACCCCTTCGGCAACTAAATACGCATCTAATTCTGGCTTCCTAATTTCCTCAACATTCAGCTGTACAGGAACGCCAATCATTTTGGAAATTTCTTGCTTTAAAACCTCGATATCCTCGCCTTTTTTACCAATAACGATACCTGGGCGAGCAGTATAAATCGTAATTTGAGCATTATTTGCAGGACGATTAATTTGAATGCGACTCACCGAAGCGTGTGCTAATTTTTTTCTTAAAAATTCTCTGACTTTTAAATCTTGATATAAAAACGTAGAGTAATCCTTGCTGCTTGCGTACCAGCGTGAATTCCAATCTTTAACGATACCAAGACGTATACCAGTTGGATGTACTTTTTGCCCCATGTTATCCCCTAATTGCTTTCTGCAACTTTAATAGTGATATGGCAGGTTCTTTTAAGGATATGGTTCGCACGACCTTTAGCTCTTGCCT
>JBAXMT010000006.1:0-30860 GCA_037134135.1 Methylococcaceae bacterium
TCGCGCTAACGGCTTTGTCGTTCTTGAATACGGCAACATCTTTTGTCCTCTTTTGCTTTCCCCCCTTTGAAGGGGGGCGGGGGGAGAGCGAAGCGAGGGGCTTGCTTTAAACACTGAGCTAAAAAATCTTCTCGATTACTTGATTTCTCGATTCAATTCTAAATTATTCAATTTCAACTTCAATTCTAAATTCAATGACTATTTTCATCAGCCTTTAAAGCACATCCCCCCTGCCCCCCTTCAAAGGGGGGAGAGCATTCAAAAAAACCGCCCCCCACTTTTCACAGCGGCAAGGCGGTTCTTTTTTTACAGCTTCAAGCTAACGGGCGATGCTGCTGCTCGTTTTGTTGTGGTTACTGCTTAGGCAATGCTAAAGATGTCCGTGTTAGCTGCAGCGGTTGCAATACCTGGAATGGTAATAGCATCAGCACCGAAAACCGCTGCTGTTGCATCAGCAATACCAGTCGCTTTAGCGACAAGTGTGAAATCTCCTGCTGCTAATGCTGACGCACCTTTATTGACAAGCCACATATAGGTATCGGCAGTTGTTGTACCTGTGCCAGATGCAACATACAACACTCTATCTCCAGAAGCTAAGTTAGTTTGTGTTGTATAAGCCAAATTGAACGAAGCTAATGCACCTGCGGCAGTACTCATATCTTGTGCGCCCGCAATTGCATCACTTGCAACCAAAACAACGTCATCAGCACCAATCGTTCCACCAGATGTAACTGCATGAAGTTTATTATTATTACCGTTAGCTAATAAACCTGAAGCAAAGTTGATCATTGTAGTATTCGTTGCATTCAATCCAGTGTAACCAGCAAGTGTGTCACCACCTTCTGATTGCATACCAGCAAATGTTGTAGAAGTGAATTTTATGACGTTAATACCATTTCCAGCGGTAATTGCGTCAACACCTGCACCACCAGTGATAGTATCAGCCGATGCACCAGTCACAATAGTTTGCGCTCCAGCTCCGCCTGTTACATCGAATTTTGCAACAGAACCTGTAAAGGTTTGTGAAGCAGTTGCCAAACCAGTTACTGTAATAGTATCACTTGCTGCCCCACCGACGATGGTCATGTTACCTGTACCTGCTGCAACAGTAACAGTATTTGTACCAGCATCTCCAAATGTTGCATTGACAGTACCAGAACCAGTTACGGTAATTTTATCGAAAATCGTACCATTCGTGACACCAGCACCATTATCGTTATTAACAGTGTAATTAGTCGTACCAGCCAATGTTAGAGCTTTTGTTGATGCCAAAAGACCTGCGTTAACAGTCAACGCCGTTACGGTACTTGTAATGCTTGTAACATCATTGCCTGTGACAACCGTCGCAATACCAGAAGCAGTAGCATTCGTACCAAAAGAGGTAATCGTGCTTGCGCCTGTTAATTTCAAGACATCCATATTGGTCACACCAGCGAAATCAGTGTCAGCAATAGTCGTATCTGCTGCAGTGATATAGATAGTATCTGCAGTACCAGAAGTACCATTGACAGTATCTGCGGATGTCAATGTTGTACCAACATCAGCGAATTGGAATGTATCGTTACCAGTACCACCAATAAGTGTATTAACACCAGAACCACCAGTAATTACGTCATTACCAGTACCACCAGTAATACTGTTTAAACCAGCAGCTGCGGTAAGTGCTGTTACACCAGTAGCCGTACTTGCATTGATTTTGATAGTACCAGTGTTGGTGGTAACAGAAGTTAAATCAATGGTTGCTGTTGTGGTAGTTGCATGAGTAGCAAAAGTCATTGTACCAGCATTAGTTGTTGTTGCTCCTGCAGCCCATGAAGGTGTTCCAGTTACTAATGTTGCTGTCGCTGTTGAACCTGCTGGAACAACTAGAACGTCAACACCAGTATTACCAAAATCAGTAAGAGAAACGGTACTCGATGCACCAACAGTTACTGTGTCAACGCCTGTACTTCCAAGCGTTGCAGTAATGCCGTCAGTATCAATCAGAGTAATTGCGTTTACTGTAGTACCTGTAGGTAATGCAACTGTATCTGCTCCAATACCACCATTCAAAGTTACTGCTGTTAACGCAGTTCCTGTCGCAAAGGTAATTGCATCAAGACCAGCACTACCCGTCACATAAACATCTGCATCATTGATAGTTACGCCTGAGTTGCCAGAAGCAGAAAGCGTAATCGTATCAGCACCAGCATTACCTGTAATCGAAGCTGCAGTTAAGGCAGTTGTGAAGGTAAGTGCATCAATACCTGATCCGCCAGTAACAGTAACAGTTGCATCTGCAACAGTTAATGTATTTGTAGCACCATTTAATATGAGCGTATCAGAACCAGTACCTGTGCTAGTGTAGCTAGTTGCTAAAAGCGCACTGCTAAACGTGATATTGTCTGAATACGAGCTAGTCGCACCAGTAATCGCAATCCCGTCTGCATCAACGACTGTTAAAGTATTATTGCCTACAGATGACAACACTAATGTATCAGCACCTGTACCGCTGTTTACAGTGGCAGCTGATAACATGGTTGAGATGAAAGTAATCGCATCAACACCTGTTCCACCAGTAACTGACACATCACCGTCATTGATACTTACCGTATTTGCTGCACCTTGGAAAGTAAGAACGTCAGCACCTGTACCACTAGCAACTGTTGTAGCTAATGCAGGGGCAGTGAAAGTAAATGTATCAACGCTGTTAGCAGTACTCGCAGTTACATAAATACCATCAACATCAGTAATCGTTGCTGTATTTGTTGAGCCACTGAAAGTAAGAATATCATTACCTGTACCACCAGTAATGGTTGCTGAAGATACTGCAGAAGCTGCCAATAACGTGTCGTTACCTGTTCCACCATCAATGGTATCGCCAGTTGCAAAGTTCACTTTATCGTCACCAGCATTCGCGCTGATAGTGTCGTTACCACCATTGCTAGTAATGGTGTCATTACCTGCACCACCAATAAGCGTATCATTAGCTGAACCACCTGCGATGCTAGTTGCATAAGTTGCTGAACCTGTAATTTTGGTTGCAGCATTTGTATGACCAGTGATTGTAATTGTTGAGAACTTCGTAACAGCACTTGCATCAATCGTTTTAGTTGTACCAGAAGTTGTCCCCATGCCAATGGTCATTACGTTTGTACCTAGACCACCATCACCAGTCACTGTTAAAGACGTTTGTGCCGCACCGCCAGTAATATTGACAGTATCGTCTTTCATACCACCCGTATAATTCACCGCAAAAATGGTCGAGGTTGAAGAACCATTGATAGTTTGTGAGTTAAGATTCAAGTTAGTACCGACAAAAGTTACGCTGCTACCTGCAGTGATTGTTCCTGTTGTCAAAGTTCCTGTTGAACCAGTAGCATCAACACTTACAGTTGAACCAGTTAATGCGCCTAATGTGACAGCAGCAGTTGCTGATTTTGTGCTAACGTTAACAGCCGAACCACCATTAATGTCACCAATAACAATAGCCTTAGACAAGCCATTTGCAATAACGTTAATCGCTTTAGATGTAGATGGCGTAGTAAGGTTGCCCAAAGTAACAGTACCTGTCGCGCCTGAAGCGTTAACAGTAATTTCGCCTTGTGCTTCAATAGTACCAGTCGTTAAACCTGATGCTAAACCAGTTGCAGTTAAAGATACACCGTAGCCTGAAAGTTGTGAACCAAGGTTGTACAAAGTAACTTTACTATCAGCAGTTGAACCACTTAACGTAATTGTTGCGGCAGCAGGTAATGTTACACCAGCAAGAGTTGTTGCTTTAGTGGTATCAAGTGTCAACGTTCTTAAAGCAGTTAATGTTGAACCTGTTAAATCTAAAGTGCCTTGTGCTGTTGCAGACAAGTTCGTTACTTTAGCTGCAATAACGTCAAAATCACTGTTAATACCTGCAACTAACACACCGCTAGTAGCCGCAGCTGCGTTAATAGCTGAACCTGCAGCTAGTGTACCTGTTGCATTAACATTGAAAGAAGTTGCTGTTGCAGCTGTTAAAACACCACCAAATGAAGTCAATTGGGTTGCATTATCTGCGCCCAATTTGGATGTAACATTAAGTGCAACAGAAGCTGCTTTTGGTGCAGAAATAGCACCTGTTTCTGCAACATTTTGACCAACGTTAACGGTCAACGCACTTGCGTTAGCAAATGAGAAAATACCCGCGTTGCTATCTGAACCTGTAGTTTGCGTTGTTGCTGCAATGTAGTTCAACGTTTCTGTACCGCTGTTATCAGCAGTTACAGTTTTAGCACCCGCTGCACCGTTTGTTTCAATAGTGAAATTAGGTGTTGCAAGAGCTACGAAATCAACGTCATTACCAAGTGTACTTGCAAGCGACACTTTTACTAAATCAGTCGTTTTGTCACCCACAAATGATAGTTTCCCACCAATTGCACCAATTTTTAAGGTTTCAACGCCTGACATAATCGGTTGTAATGTCGTTGCTGACGCACCGCTGTTGATGAATAAAGTATCATCGCCTGCGTTACCTAAAACCAAAGCATTCGCATATAAGCCAACTGCATCAACAGTTAAAGTATCTGAACCTGCACCACCTTTAACAGACGCAAGTTGGTAGGCAGTGGTTACCGCTGATAAGGTTGCACTAACAGCTGCTGTTGCATCCGTTGCATTGAAACTTTTTAATGCGTTCGGTACGTTAGTAATCGTTAATGCTGCATCACCTGTTACGTTGATAGAAGTTGCTGCCGAAACGCCTGACAAAGCCACTTTGTTTGCAGAACCTGTAGACACTAAGTTAAGTAATTCTACTTTATCAATCGCAACAGCAACTGAATCAAGTGTACCTACGTTAGAAACAGTCAATGATTGCGTATCAGTAGTGCCTGTGTAGACAGGTGAAGTCGTAGCATAACCAACTGCTAAGTTACCAGACGATTGGTTATTTAACAGAACCGCTGCAGACGCTGCTAAGTTAGTTACCGCTACCTCTGCTTTAGTGCCGTCGATGATGACTTTTTCAATACCAGTTGCATTTGTTGCATTGAAAGTAGTACCGATAGTACCGTTAGTTTTCAAGCTAACGTTTTCAACACCTTTCATTGAACCTGTGCCAGTTGTGAAACCGTCAAAGTTAGAATCCATTGCAAGTGTTAATGTATCAGTACCTGCACCGCCGTCGATAACGTCAGTTTGATCCAAAGTACGATCAGTAGTTAATACTGATGAGAAACCAGTGATGATGTCATCGCCAGAAGTACCAATTAATGATTCAACACCAGCAGTCAATACTAATGACACTGCTTTTGAATTGTTAGTCACAACAGTACCTGCTGCAATCAATGTTGCATCGTTACCTGCAACGTCTTGAATTGCTGCATTAGTTGTTAATGCAGAAGCAGTCGGTGCAGTGTAACCAACAGTAACTGCTTTGCCGCTTGTAATAGCATCAGCAAGATTCAACACAACTGTTGAACCAGAAACAGTGATAGAAGAAGGCGTAACAGAGTTTGTGCCTACTTTAACTAAGAACGCAGAAGAAGCTGCAGTTGTTGCAGATAATGCTTCGTTGTAAGTTAAAACAATGCTTTTGCCTGTAGCCGCAACTTCAGCACTAACGTATGTCGGTGCAGTTGTATCTACTTTTGAGTTGTTTGTAACAGGGTTTGTTGCCGCTAATGTTAAAGCGTCATTACCTGAAACGTCTTGAATTGCTGCATTAGTTGTTAATGTATCTGCAGTAGGCGCAGTGTAACCAACAGTAACAGTTGCACCTGCACTTAACGCGCTTGGCAATGTCAAAGTCGCTGTTTTATCAGCAATAACGATAGCAGTTGGTGTTAATACAGTTGTACCTGAAGTTACTGAGAAAGCACCTGCTGCTGATGCTGTAGTACCTAATGCTTCATCATAAGTAACAACAACTGTTTTGCCGTCTGCATTAAGCGCAGCACTTACAAATACTGGACCAGTTGTATCGCTACCATCATTGATAGTGCCGTCGATTGATGCTTTTTGGATACCTGTTGCAGAATCAACTAATAATGCTGTGTAGCCTTCTTGACCTTCAAGTGCGCTGTCGTTTGCAACAGTAACAGTGATAGTTTGAGCCGCGCCGCTACCTGCTTTAAATGACAAAGTAGAAGAAGGTGTAGCGAAATCAGCCGCTACTGTGCCTTTAGTCGCTGCACCCACTAAGTTCAAACTTAATGTAGTGTCTGTCGCCAATACTGCGTCTGGTGTTACAGTGAAAGTGATTGTTTTTCCTTCCAATGTATCTGTGCCAGAAACTGCACTTGAAGTCATCTTGAATGTTGGTGCAGATGCCAAAGAGGTATCAATTTTTGTAGTTGGAATAGCAACTGCAACTGGTGTCGGTGCTGGAGCTGCAGCGGTTGCAACCGCAGTAACCGCTTGACCACCAATAGAAAAAGACATCGGTGTTGCAGGCGTAGTTGCTGTTGCAGCAACTGGCGCAACGATTTCAGCTTTAACTGTACCGTTAGCAAAAGTTAATTGTGTACCAGTTGTATCGTCTTGAAGACCAACAGTCGTTACTAATGCACCAGCGGTGTTGTAAACTTTTAAATCTGTACCTGATTGTACATATTTATAATCGGTGGTTGATCCAGTGAATTGAACGCGTTCAATGTTTGAATCTAAAGAAATACCTGTTAAACCTGAATCAATAGTAACCGCTTGATCGCTCGTTGCACCGAAAACGGTGGTGTTGTTACTACTTACTTTGTAAGTCGTATCAGTTGATTCTAAAAATAATTTTGCCATTGTAAAAAACTCCGAGAGAGATAAAAAAATTAAGTGAACGATTCACTTTGGGTTACAGAAAAAATAAAACTAAAATTTGGAGCATTAGAGCAAATCCCCCTTGCTCTTCGAGCCTCCCCCTTCAAAAAGGGGGAAAACCATTAACATCAAAAGCCAAGGCTTTTTAATCTTTCGCCCCCTTTTTGAAGGGGGCAGCCTGAAAGGCTGGGGGATTTTCTTTAAATGATTGAACCAGCACCAAACGCTGTGACAAACGAATTAGTCGAATAAATCGTAGAATCCGTTGCCGCTGTCAAACCCGTTAAAATAACGTGTGTCACGGTACCATTAGAAGCGTATTGCACATCAACACTACCGTCAGCAAAATCGTTATTTTTAACGGTTGGTGTTTGACCAGCTGGGAATTTAAGCACGTCACCTTTAGCAAAATTCGCAATGGTGTAAGTGTAATCACCTGCTGTTAAATCAAACTGCACGTTGCCCGTTAACGCATCACCATTGCCAGCGGCTTTAACTGCTAATGTTGATGCAGCAGCTGGTGTTGTTGGTGTTACTGGGGTCGTTGGTGTTGTAGGCGTTGTCGGTGTTGTAACGCCTACAATACCGATAGTATCAGCACCAAATAAAGCATTGAATCCGTTTATTGAATACAACGCAGCATCTTGTGCTTGTGTTAAACCTGATAAATGAACCAATGCCACTTTACCATTATTCGCGTATTGCAAATCAACGTTGCCGTCGGTGAAGTCGCTGTTTTTAACGCTTGGTGTATTCGCTGCTGGGAAATAAACCGCATCATCATCACCAAAGCCTGTGATGTTGTAGGTGTAGTCGCCTTCCGCTACGTTAAAGATGTTTGCTACTTTGCTTGCGTCAGCTGTACCCGCAGCTGAAACAGCCACTTGTGTTGGACCCGTTGCAAGTGTGAAGTCGTATTTTGTACCGACAGAAACGTTACCCGCTACGTCTGTTTGACGAACATAGCCCACATTTGGACCGTCAATAAACGTAGGCTCAGTTAGTGACCATACGCCGTCTGTACCATCTGTGCTGTTTGTGCTGTATTCAATAACAGCGTCAGCTGATTCAAAATCAGTGACAGTCAAAACAGCTGATGCAGTCACTGAATGTGTTGCATCAATGCCACTAATATCAACTTTTACAGGTGATACTTCGGTGTCAAATACGAAACTAAGTTCAGCACTATCAGAAACATTACTCGCAAGATCGGTTTGACGAACTAACACAGTGTTGTCACCTTGAACAAGCGTAGGTTGTTCTGTTGACCAATTTGTGTCATCTAAACTGAATTCGACTGTAGCGTCTTGTTCATTGTCAGTAACAGCCAATTCGCCTTTATTTGTCACGTTATCCGCATTATCTGCACCTGTGTCTTCGACTAATGCAACTGAAACCATTTCAGGAACAATAGTGTCTGGTACCATGATGTCAGAGGTTAACTCGTTACTAGGATTACCCGCTGCGTCTGTTGCAGAAATTATCACAGACAAAGTTGCTGTTGTCGTATCAGCAGCACTGTAATCATTTTCACCTAATGTGTATGACCAAATGCCATCTGCAACATCAGCCACTCGCTCATTACCACCAACAGTTAACGTCACTACTGCCATTGCATCATCAACCGTACCTGAAATCATACCATCAGTTTCGCCAGTTAATTCGATAACAGGTGCCGTGGTGTCTTTTAAGGTGATTGTAGTTGATGCAGCTTCACTTACATTGCCCGCTGCGTCTGACGCTACCGCAGTAACAATCAACGTTTGGTAATCTGCTGGGTAATCACTGTCAGCGAGTGTATAAGACCAATTACCATCAGCGTCAGTCGTAACTTTGATGGCATCGCCGTTTGTAGTTGGTGGCACGCTAGTTGTAACTGGAACTGCGTCGACAGGTACAGGTAAATCAACAGGAATTACAGTTGTGTTTAGTACATCAGTCACTGTACCACCCGCATCAACCACTGCTTTTTCTGCATCTTTAACCGCTTGTGTATCTGCATCAACAGTGGCTTGTGCGTCTTTTATTGTGCTTGCTGCTGAATCTTGAGCATCTTTAACGCCGTTTTTAGCAGGATCTTGAGCATCTGTTAAGGCAGTTTGAGCTTCGGTGATCGCCGCTTTGTCAGCTGCAATTATGTCAGTAGCTGTTGGATCTGCTTTCGTGTCATCAACTAACACTTTTTGAGCATCTGTTAAGGCAGTTTGAGCATCTGTTAACGAACTTGCAGCAGAATCTTCTGCGTCTTTAATACCATTTTGCGCTGGATCTTGAGCCGCTAATAACGCTGCTTGATCAGCGGTTAACGTTTCACGAGCTGCTGCTAAATCTGTATTTGCTTGATCTAACGCCGCTTGATCAACAATAACAGCCGCACTGCTTGACGATGTCGTGTCTGCACTGAAAGTCAAAGTGATAGTTGAATTTGCTTCAGCTGTACCTGAAATGGTTGCGCCTGCTCGTTCTTGATCATCGATAACATTATCGCCTGCTACAACATCAAAAGTCGGTGCATCAGGAGCTGTTGTGTCAGGTGGTACATCAAAGGTCAACTCAATTCCACTATCACGACCTGCGACATCCATACGACCTACAAATGCCAATTTAGGCAACGCAAGTGTTAATGTTGCCACATCAAAATTCGCTGGCGCACCGTTCACTGTCAAAGTAGCTTCTGTTTCGCTATCTGCAACCAATTTCACCGTCACACCTTCTGGCGCACCTTTAACAAACTTAGACAAATCTAAGTGCGCTTTAACGAATTTCGCACCATCAACTAATTTGAATGTCGCAGTTTGTTCAGTAAATCCATCAATTTCAGCATCGTTAATTGAAGTTTCATCCCATGCCAAACGTGGTTCAATGAAGGCAACATCTGTTGTAAGTAATGCCGCATTTTCTGGCAAAATACCCGTTTCAAAATCTGTTGCTTGGAAACTATATGTCAAATTATTGATGTTATCTGCATGATTACTGCTATCCGCAGTTCCTGTTAAGGTTAATTCTGCAGAGGTTGCATCAATAATTGTTAAGTGTGCAGTCAAACCAGCAGGTACTTTTTCAACATAAGTACCATCTGCATTTAAGTCTGTGCCAATTAAATCTGCTGCAAAACTTGAATTTTGCAAAGTGATGGTTACTTTGCCTGTGATGGTGCTGTTGTTTTTTGCACTTTCAACAAAAGAACCTTCGGCTGTCAAAGTAGCAGCGTCTTGGAACATAATTGATAAATCTTGATCTGCACCGACCGCTGCAATGTTTGATTCAAAATATGAAGATGGCAATGAAACTTGTACAGGTGATAAATCTAACGTAGCAGAATCAGCTTCTTCATTTAAAGTTGCATTTCCTTCAAAAGTTAATTCCGCGCTTGTTAAATCTTTGCTAACGATTAAATGAGCTGTTAAACCTTCTGGCACGCCTGTAACAACATCACCTAAGTAAAAATCAGATGCTGGGTCATTTAAATCAGCACCTGCTAATTCACTATAGAATGTATCACCTGTGATTGTTAATGTAACGGCTTCTGCAACGCTACCATCATTTGCAACTGCTTCGGTTAATTCAGTAGATGAATACTTAATTGTTGGAGTGGTGTCTATTTTGATTGATACTTCTGTACTTTTGTTTTTCGCTGCGTCAGACGCTACGGCATTGATAGTCAATTCATTAGAATCTACTGGGTAATCATCGTTAACTAAAGTATATGACCAAACGCCGTTATTAACATTCGCTACTCTTTCATTACCGCCAACAGTTAACGTCACAGTTGCTGTTGCATCGTTAACCGTACCTGAAATCACACCATCAGTTTCGCCAGTTAATTCGATAACAGGTGCCGTGGTGTCTTTTAAGGTGATTGTAGTTGATGTCGCTTTACTTTCATTGCCCGCTGCGTCAGACGCTACCGCAGTAACAAGCAACGTTTGGTAATCTGTTGGGTAATCCGCTTCAACTAACAGGTAAGACCAATTACCATCTGCATCCGTCGTAACGGTGATGGCATCGCCGCCTGTAGTTGTTGGTTCGCTAGTCGTAACAGGAACTGCATCAACAGGTAGCGTTGTTGTGATTGGTGTATCAAGCGTACCGCCTGCATCAGTCACAGCTGTTTCTGCATTTGTAACTGCTGTTGTTGCATCGTCTAAAGCAGTTTGTGCATCGCTTACAGCTGTTGTTGCATCGTCTAAAGCAGTTTGTGCATCGCTTACAGCTGTCGTTGCGTCGTCTAAAGCAGTTTGTGCATCGCTTACAGCAGTTGTTTCTGCTTTTGTTGGTGCCGTTGCTGCATCTACGATAGCTTGTGCTGCATCGAATGCAGTTTGTGCATCTGTTTCAGCTGTTGTTGCATCGTCTAAAGCAGTTTGTGCATCCGTTGCAGCTATTGTTGCATCATCTAAAGCCGTTTGTGCATCTGCTGCAGTTTGACGAGCAGTTTCTAAATCTAAAATTGCTTGATCTAACGCTGCTTGATCAACAATTTCAGCGGCATTGCTTGACGATGTCGTGTCTGCACTGAAAGTCAAAGTGATAGTTGAATTTGCTTCAGCTGTACCTGAAATAGTTACACCTTCTGCACGTTCTTTATCATCGATAACATTATCGCCAGCCACTTCACCGAATGTTGGTGCATCAGGTGCAGTTGTGTCATCTACTGTTGGATCAACCACTGTGCCATCAACAGACAATGTTGCATCAACGCCTGTAGGTAATTCACCAGAATCAAAAATGTCGGCGGATAACGTAACAGGTACATTGCCTGTAACAGTAGATTCAAACACCAATGTGGCAAGATTAGGTTTAGCTACATTGACGTATAATGAAGCGCGTTGACCATCAGCCAATACGACAATTGCGTCATTATAAAAAGTGTCGCCAGTTAAGATTAAATCAGAATAGCTATAACCCTCTGCATCCTGTTTGATTGGTGAATAAGTTATTTTTGCCATTTTTAAGCGTCCTAAAAAGGTAATTGTGAAGTTTAATGTATTGGAGAAATTTGACAAGGTCGTGACTTGTTACGACACAATGCTAAACATCCCAACTCTATTTGTCAAACCCGTTTACAGTAAAATGATGAAAATTTACAGTAGTACATGAGATATGTGAACTAGGTCACAGTTTTTAATATAATAATTTAATTGGTAGCTTATATTGTGTTATTGATTTCTAACTAATCATCTAAAAAACACAAAAATGTGCATCTAAACTTTTATCAAAATCAGCTCTAAAACAAATTTACTGCCAAAGTAACCTAATAACAAAAGCACAAATCCTGCCAATATCCAATTTACAGCGACTCGCCCCCGCCACCCGTAACGTTGCCGTCCAATCAAAATCCCACAAAAAATCGCCCATGCCAAGAAAGACAACACCGTTTTATGAACTAAATGTTGAGCAAATAAATCGTGTAAAAATAAAAATCCTGTTCCCAATGATACGGTCAATAATAATACCCCCGCAGTAATCATTTGAAATAAAAGCGTTTCCATCGTTTGTAATGAAGGTAATAACAAAACAAATCGTGAGGGTGGGTGGCGTTTTAATTGTGTATTTTGAATCGAGAGCAATATTGCCTGCAATGCTGCCACCATCAATAAACTAAACGCTAAAACGGAAGTCAAAATATGCCCTGCCATTGCGCCTGTATGCACAGGTAATAAATGAGGTGAAGGATCAACAATCACATCTAATCCCAAAATAATGACTGCAAATGGAAATAACACCACGCCTAATTTTTCAACGGGTTTCGTCAACGCAGTCAATAATAAAACCAACACCACACTTAATATAGTTAGAGAAGCGACACTTAATACACCAAAACTAAAGCCATTTTGCTGCTGACAAAGTAAACCAATATATAGTGTGTGTAGAGCAGCTGCTAACCACGCAAATCGTAATGATTTTTTCGACTGGGTCTGTTCGCGCAACTGCCAGACTAACCACCCTGTACTTATACCGTAAGCAAGCATTGCGCTTATTGCAATAAATTTCACCATAACCTATCTCTATATTTTGTTAATGCTGTACGCCTTTGAATCTGCGCCTTTTGCCATATTTGACGTTGTGTTACTATACCACTGAACGTCGAGCTGGCAGTATTTGTCAGCTCTTTTTATAGATAGCGATTTCATTTTTTCGAGTCACATTATGTTTGATAATTTAACCGAACGCTTAAACAGCACCCTCAAAAAACTCAAAGGACAGTCGCGCCTCACAGAAAGCAACATCAAAGATACGTTGCAAGAAGTGCGTACCGCGTTATTAGAAGCGGATGTGGCATTACCTGTAGTGACGGATTTTCTGGAAAATCTAAAAACGGGCGCGTTAGGACAAGAAGTCCAAAGTAGTTTAACGCCTGGTCAATCGATGATTAAGTTGGTGCAAGCCGAACTTATCAAAGTGATGGGCGAGAAAAACGAAAGTTTAAATCTCAACGCGCAACCACCCGCCATCATTTTAATGGCGGGTTTACAAGGTGCAGGAAAAACAACCACCGTTGCAAAATTAGGACGCTGGCTTCAAGAAAATAACAAGAAAAAAGTCGGTGTCGTCAGTGCTGACGTTTATCGTCCAGCCGCCATTAAGCAACTTGAAATGTTGGCAAATGAAGTCGATTTGGTCTTTTTCGATAGCGATATTACACAAAAACCGATTGATATTGCCCTCAATGCGATTGATGCCGCAAAACGTAAATTTTTAGACGTTATCATTATCGATACAGCGGGGCGATTGCATATTGATGACGAAATGATGGGCGAAATTAAAGCATTGCACGCGGCGATTAAACCTATTGAAACACTGTTCGTAGTTGATAGTATGACAGGGCAAGATGCGGCGAATACCGCGAAAGCGTTCAATGATGCTTTGCCATTAACAGGTATTATTTTAACCAAAGCAGACGGCGATGCGCGTGGTGGTGCAGCGTTATCGATTCGTCACATTACAGGCAAACCGATTAAGTTTATCGGTATGGGTGAGAAAACCAATGCCTTGGAGCCGTTCCATCCAGATCGTATGGCATCGCGGATTTTAGACATGGGCGATATGCTCAGTTTAATCGAGCAAATTGAACAATCCGTTGACAAAGAAAAAGCTGAAAAGTTAGTTCAAAAAATCAAAAAAGGTAAAGGTTTTGATTTAGAAGATTTCAAAGAGCAGCTGGTGGAAATGCAAAAAATGGGCGGCATTGGTTCAATGATGGACAAAATGCCTGGCATGAATGCAATGCCTGCTGAAGTAAAAGAAAAAATGAATGACAAATTGCTCGCCCGACAAATTGGTGTCATCAATTCAATGACGATGCAAGAGCGACAATTTCCAGATTTAATCAAAGGCAACCGTAAAAAACGAATTGCTGATGGGTGTGGACAAGAATTAAGCGATGTAAATCGTATGCTGAAGCAATTTCTTATGATGCAAAAAATGATGAAAAAATTGAAATCAGGCAATATGACAAACATGGTACGCGGTATGAAGAGTCAAATGCGTGGATTACGTCGATAAGATTGATGTTTTATATTGTTTTATCAACAAAAATGCGTAGAATAACCCAATTTATTTCAACAATTATTTAAGGATATGAGATGGTAACTATTCGTCTTTCCAGAGGTGGTTCAAAAAATCGCCCGTTTTATCAAATCGTAGTCACAGACAGCCGTAACAGTCGTGATGGCCGTTACATTGAACGTATTGGTTTTTTCAATCCGTTAGCTCGCGGCAACGAAGAGCGTTTACGTTTAGACAATGAACGTGTTAATCATTGGAAAGCAAACGGCGCACAACCTTCTGAACGCGTTGCAAAATTGATTAAAGACTCGTTAAAAGCTGCTGCGTAATTGCTCTTGAGCGAACAGAAATTATTACTACACGTCGGAAAAATATCTGGCGTTTTTGGCATTAAAGGTTGGGTAAAAATTTTTTCATTTACCAATCATCGTGAAGATATTTTGAAGTATTCACCATGGTTATTAAGAAAAAATGATGCTACGCAATCCGCTGAAGTTATTGTCGGACAATTACAAAGCAAAGGCGTTGTCGCACAATTAAAAGGTATTACTGATCGAAATGACGCAGAAGCGTTAATTGGCTGGGATATTTTTATTGATCACGCGAAGTTACCACCCGCTAAACCAGATGAATACTACTGGTCAGATTTGGTTGGTTTGCAAGTTGAAAATACTGAAGGCGTAACGTTAGGTGTAATTGATAGCCTACTTGAAACGGGGGCAAACGATGTCATTATTGTGCAGGACAAAGAGCGTCAACACGCGATTCCATTTATTCAGCCGCAAGTGGTATTAGAAATTGATTTAGCTGCACGGAAAATGCGCGTGGATTGGGACGCAGATTTTTAAATGCGTTTTGATATTATTACGCTATTCCCCGAAATGGTTACACAAGCCGCGCTAGTGGGTGTTACAGGCAAAGCAATTGAAAATAAAATTGTGACTCTCAACGTTTGGAATCCGCGTGATTACACGCATGATCGCCACAAAACGGTTGATGATCGTCCATTCGGTGGTGGACAAGGAATGGTAATGAAATATCAACCATTGCATGATGCCGTTACTGACGCAAAAGTTAATGCAAAAAACGATTGCAAAGTGGTGTATTTAAGTCCTCAAGGCAAACCATTGACACAAGCATTGCTCAGTGAAGCAAGCAAAGTGTCGCAACTGATTTTAGTTGCAGGTCGCTACGAAGGGGTTGATGAGCGATTTATTCAACACGACTGCGACGAAGAGTGGTCACTTGGTGATTACGTTATCAGCGGCGGAGAACTTGCTGCATTGATTGTAGTTGATGCAATTACCCGTTTACAACCGAATGTATTAGGTAACGCGCAATCGGCACAAGAGGATTCCCACAGCGATGGATTACTAGATTACCCACAATTTACTCGTCCTGAAGTGATTGCTGATGATGCTGTTCCTGATGTGTTATTGAGTGGTCATCATGCTGATATTGCACGCTGGCGAATGAAGCAATCCGTAGGAAGAACGTGGCAAAAACGCCCCGATTTATTGAAAAAGAAAACGTTAAGTGCCGAGCAAGAACGCTTATTGGCACAATTTAAAGTTGAAGTGGACAAGGTATAAAAATGAATATTATTGATGAAATCAACCAAGCACAAATGAAACAAATTCCTGATTTTAAATCGGGTGATACTGTTGTTGTACAAGTTCGCGTAAAAGAAGGTGAACGTGAACGTATTCAAGCATTTGAAGGGGTGGTAATCGCGATTCGTAATCGTGGTTTAAATTCTGCATTTACGGTGCGTAAAATTTCACACGGCACAGGTGTTGAACGTGTTTTCCAAACACACAGCAACATTATCAGCGAAATTATTGTGAAACGTCGTGGCGCAGTTCGTCGTGCAAAATTATATTATTTGCGTGATTTAACGGGTAGAAAAGCGCGTATCAAAGAAAAATTGGCGGTTAAAGCAACAGCATAATCGACAAGTCGTGATTTGTAGAAAAGGCAGCGTTGAGCTGCCTTTTTTATTTGTGGCGAATAATAATGACAACAACGTCCGAAAAATATATAGATCAATTTTTAGATGCCGTTTGGGTAGAGCAAGGATTGAGTAAAAACACACTTTCTGCCTATCGTAGCGATTTAAGAATTTTTTGTGCTTGGCTGAAAAAAGATTTGCTATCTGTTGAAACAGAAAATATTACCGCGTTTTTAACAAATCGTTATCATCTCGGTATAAGTAGTCGAACTACAGCAAGAATTCTATCTAGCCTACGTCGATTTTATGGGTATTTTTTGCGTGAAAACGTACTTACTACTGACCCAACTGCGTTGATTACCGCGCCAAAAACGGCTCGTACTTTACCTCAATCATTGACTGAAAGTGATGTTGAAGCTCTGCTTAACGCGCCACAAATTGCTGTACCGCGTGGACAACGTGACAAAGCAATGCTCGAAATGTTGTATGCAACAGGTTTACGCGTTTCAGAATTAGTTGATTTGAAATTTGAACAAATAAATTTACGCCAAGGCGTTGTGCAAATTGTCGGTAAAGGCGGACGAGAACGTTTAGTGCCTTTTGGTGAAGAAGCATTGGGGTGTCTTGAAACTTATTTTCACAATGGACGTGAGTTGCTGTTGAGCGGGCGACAAAGTGATTATATTTTTGTGACTCATCGAGGTAGTAACATGACGCGACAAGCGTTTTGGCATATTATCAAACGCTATGCGTTCCATGCAGAAATTATTAAACCGCTATCACCACACACATTACGTCACGCTTTTGCTACGCATTTATTAAATCATGGGGCAGATTTGCGAGTCGTTCAGTTGCTACTTGGTCACGTCGATTTATCCACTACCCAAATTTATACTCATGTCGCGAGTCAACGCTTACAAAAACTTCATGCTCAATTTCACCCACGAGGTTAATTTTTTATGACACAAAACATTCATCCTTCTGCATTCATTTCCCCTAATGCCAAAATTGGCGATAACGTAACCATTGGCGCGTTTGCCGTGATTGAAAGCCATGTTGAAATCGGCGCGAATTGTAAAATTCAAGCCCATGCGGTTATTCAACCTTTCACAAAAATGGGCGATGGAAATGTTATTCACCCACACGTTGTTTTAGGCGATTTGCCACAAGATATTCATTTCAAACCTGAAACGGTAACGTGGTTAGAAATTGGTAATAACAATACATTCCGTGAAGGTTTCACCGCCCATCGTGCAACCAAAGAAAACGCCGCAACACGCATCGGTTCGGATTGTTATTTTATGAACAATAGCCACGTCGCGCATGATTGCAACGTCGGCAACAAAACGATTTTCGCGAACAACGTCGCCATCGGCGGTCACGTCGAAATCGGTAACAATGTATTTATGGGCGGTGCAGTTGTCGTGCATCAATTCTGTCGCGTCGGTTCATTTGCGATTGTCCAAGGTACGACAGGTTTAAATATGGATGTAATTCCGTTCACATTAATTGGTGGACGACCCGCTCGACATTACCGTTTAAATAGCGTCGGTTTACGCCGTGCAGGTATTACGGGCGAACGTTACGACGTATTATCGAAAGCGTTTCGTTTATTGCGAACGCGCCAATCGCTCGAACATTTGTCCGAAACAGAAGAACTCAAACACTTAAAAGACTGGCTTGCCGTAAAATCGAAACGCGGCACGCACGGCTTTGTAGAACTCTAAACACTTACTCCCGATTAAAAATGCCCTTATTACGTTTATCCAATGTTTCAATTGCCTATGGCACACACGCTTTGCTCAAACACGCAGATTTTCAACTCGATGCAGGTGAGCGCGTCGGTTTATTAGGTCGTAACGGCGAAGGTAAATCGACGCTGATGAAAATTATCGCGGGCGACACGTTGCCCGACGAAGGCGATATTTGGCGACAACCCGAACTCAAATTGGCGTGGTTGGCACAATCGCCCGAATTACCCGAAGAAGCGACCATTTATGATGCCGTCGCTAGTGGTTTGGGCGATTTAGGTGAAATCATTGCGCGTTATCACGATTTATCGTTGACGATGGATTATGAAGACGAAAAAGCCTTGAACGAATTGGGCAACTTGCAACATGAACTTGAAGCGCGTGACGGCTGGGCGTTTCAACAGCGCGTTGAAGCGACATTGAGCAAATTGAATTTGCCACCAGAGCTAAAAATACAAGGTTTGTCGGGCGGTTGGAAACGGCGCGTTGATTTGGCGCGAGCATTGGTCATGGATCCCGAAGTATTATTGCTCGACGAACCGACTAACCATTTGGATTTTGAAAGTATTGCGTGGCTCGAAGAACAAGTTTTAGCGTTTCAAGGCGCGGTATTATTCGTCACGCATGATCGGGCATTTTTGCAAAAATTAGCCACGCGCATTGTCGATTTAGATCGCGGTAATTTAGTTTCATGGCAAGGAACTTACGACGATTATTTAGTTCGTAAAGCGGCGGCATTGGAAGATGAAGCGAATCAAAATGCGGAATTTGATAAAAAATTAGCGGATGAAGAAGTTTGGATTCGCCAAGGCGTGAAAGCGCGTCGAACACGAAATGAAGGACGTGTGCGAGCTTTAGAGCGATTACGCGCCGAACGTTCTGAACGTCGAAATGTTCAAGGTAAAGCAAAAATCGGCTTAGATACGGGTGAAAAATCAGGCAAAAAAGTCCTCGAAGTTGAAAATATCAGCTTCAAATATGACGACCGAACAATTATCAAAGATTTTTCAACGCTGATTCAGCGCGGCGACAAAATCGGTTTGGTGGGTGCGAATGGCGCGGGGAAATCGACGTTATTGAAATTATTACTCAAACAAATCGAACCCACCAGCGGCACGATTGAACAAGGTACGAAATTAGAAATCGCTTATTTTGATCAGTTGCGCGATCAATTAGATCCTGAAATGAGCGTCGTTGATACGATTGCGTATGGCAACGATTTTGTAGAAATCGGTGGTCAGCAACGCCACGTTATTTCGTATTTAGGCGACTTTTTATTCGCCCCTGCTCGCGCTCGTTCACCTGTAAAAAGTTTGTCGGGCGGTGAAAAAAATCGCTTATTGTTGGCGCGATTATTCACCAAACCCGCGAATTTAATCGTGATGGACGAACCGACCAACGACTTAGATTTAGAAACGTTGGAATTGTTGGAAGCGAAATTATTGGAATTTGACGGCACTTTATTGTTAGTCAGCCACGATCGGGCGTTTTTGGATAATGTCGTCACCAACATTTTTGTCTTAGATGGTTCAAGTAATGTTCAAGAGTTTTTCGGTGGTTATACGGATTGGCTCGAATACAATAAAACTTTAGAAGCAGCGGCTTTAGTATCAAAAAAAGCTACGCCAAAAGTTGAAAAAATTGCACCTGTTTCGACTGCACCCAAAAAGAAAAAATTGTCATTCAAAGAACAGCAAGAACTGGAAAAACTCCCCGCATTGATTAGCAAGTTGGAAGCTGAACAAGTCGAATTAACAGCAAAAATAAACGAACCGAATTTTTATAAACACGAACAATCCGTGATAAACGAAGCATTAGATGAATTAAAAAGCATTGAAAATGAATTGGTCGGTTGTTATGCGCGATGGGATGAATTGGAAGAAAACGCTGGATGACCTTGTAATACAGTACGAAGTCGATTATTCTTTGCGCCCTTTCAAGCAGTAAAATAAAAGATATTTGGAGAGATGGCTGAGTGGTCGAAAGCGCACGCTTGGAAAGCGTGTATACGGTAACGTATCGAGGGTTCGAACCCCTCTCTCTTCGCCAATAAGTATTAAAAGCCGCAAACCATAAGGTTTCGCGGCTTTTTTTTCGAGTAAAAGTACAAATTTTATCCATCATCGAAAAGAAGGAATTTATGTTCAACGTCGGCATGATAGGTTTAGGTTCAATGGGAATCGGCATGGCAACAAATTTAGCCAACGCAGGTTTTTTAAACACTGTTTACAATCGAACCACTGAAAAAGCGCAATTACTCGCACAAAAATTAAACGTGAAAATCGCACTTTCACCCGAAGAACTCGCCACGCAAGTCGATGTAATTTGTTTGTGTGTTTCGCGTGATGAAGATGTTTTAGAAGTCGTCAACGCGCTCGCCAAAACCATTCGTCCAAATACTATTGTGGTCGATATGTCCACCGTCAGCAGCCACACCGCGAAACAAGCTGCCGCCATTTTGGCGTGCAATGATGTCGATTTTCTTGATGCACCTGTTTCAGGAGGTGTCGAAGGTGCAAATTCTGGAAAATTGGCAATGATGGTGGGCGGTGATGCTGCTGTTTTAGAAAAAGTACGTCCTGTTTTAGAAGCAATGGCAAACCGAATTGTTCATATCGGTGAAACGGGAACAGGACAAGCTACAAAAGCCGTGAATCAAATTATGGGTGCGGGAATCAATCAAGCGGTGACGGAAGCCTTGGCTTTTGCAAAAGCACAAAATTTGCCAATGGATAAAATTATCGATGTCATTTCGAGTGGCGCGTCAGGCAATTGGTTTTTGCAACATCGTGGTTTAAGTATGACGGAAGGCAATTATCCAGCAGGTTTTAAAGTGGCTTTGCATCATAAAGATTTGGAAATTTGTGAACGCATGAGCGAAAACGTTGGTGTGAATTTGCCACTAGCCACACAAACCCGTTTGCATTATGAGCAGTTAATTAAAAATGGTTTTGGCGATTGTGATATTTCCGCGTTGTACCATTTAAAAGTGAAATGAATTAAACTTGTCACATAAAGCCACTGTTGATTTCGTGGCTTTTTAAATACTCATAATTAACAATAAAAATCGCTTTAATGCTCATTAGGATCAGAAATACATGAACAAAGTTAAAATTAACGTCGCTTTAATCCGCCTGTTTCAATTTTCAGTTTTCGTTTTATTCACATTTATGGTTATGGCATACACATTTGTCATGATTTTATTGCCATTAGATGCGATTGTAATGTTGATTAAACTATTATCATTAGTCGGTTTAGGTGGCGTTATCGGTGCAATTATCGCAGTGCCAGTTGTTGGCTATTTAGGCATGATGGTTTATCAAATGCCTGGTTTAAGCCAATTACTTATCGAAATCGGCATGGATTTGGTTAATACTGGCAAAGCTCGAATCGAAGCATTTAATAAACTTATTGAAGCTGCTAAAGCTTAAATGTAAAAATTTCTCCAAAACCGCCCCGAATATGAATGACGGGCGGTTTTTTTATAACTAAACTTTTGAAAATTTATGAATACACACCCTACCCTTTTAAAAACGTTAGATAGCGTTTTAGTCGTCGTTGATATGCAAGGTAAATTATCTGCAGTGATGCCTGAAATAGATGCCGCATTGATGCACGAAAACACCATTAGTCTTTTGGAAGCTGCGAAAAATTTAGCGATTCCTGTTTTAGTCACAGAACAATATCCTCAAGGATTGGGGCAAACGGAAGCATCGGTACGAGCCGCGTGTCCCGATACAGCACAAATTTTTGAAAAAACCTCTTTTTCTTGTACGGGCGCGAGTGGTTTTATGCCCGCTTTAGAACAAATGAAAAGCAAACAAGTTATTTTGGTCGGGCAAGAAGCCCACGTTTGTATTATGCAGACGGCGTTGGATTTAATGACATTGGGCTATCAAGTTCATGTTGTGGAAGATGCGATTTGTGCGCGTAAAGCGGAACATAAATTTTATGCACTTCAACGTTTACAAGCTCAAAATGTAGTAATTACAAATTATGAATCAGTATTATTTGAATGGCTGCGAGATGCTGCACATCCTGATTTTAAAACAATTTCTCAGTTGTTGAATTGAGGTTTAACGATGGAATTGAATGATTTTTTAGCGAAAATTCAAGCAAATGCACCAGTGAGTTTTACTGAATCCATTGCCGTTATTTCTGAAAACTACATTTATCAACCAACCGCATTTCGTAATAGTTCCGTTAAAAATGCGGCTGGTCAAAATGAAGGTTCATGCAAAATTTTCGCATTTGCAAAATTACATGAATTGACAGAAACGCAGACATTATCATTATTTGGTGATTATTATCGTATCGAGGTTTTACAAAATCCTGATGCAACTGATCATCAAAACATTCGCCAATTTATGCAGCACGGTTGGGCGGGAATTACATTTGAAAATGAAGCGTTACGAATTGTCTAAGTTTTTATGCTGATAAAAGTTTATGCGGGGCAACCCTTTTATACGGACGTTTTTAAAATCACCGAACAAGTTGGTGAAAATCGTAGTTATGGTTCAGGCGTTTTACTTTTAGGTGGACAATATGTTTTAACTGCCGCGCATTTATTTTCTGAAAATCCAGCATTCTCGAATGTTCACATTTTAAATTCGGCAGGTCAAAACGTAAGCGAGGTGGAAGATATTTATATTCATCCACAATGGGATAATAATCCCGCTGATTACAATCATGATTTAGCTATTATCAAGCTCGCGCAACCCTTTGCACAAACGTCAGGGTATGAACTTTATCGCACTAAAACAGAAATTGGACAAACATTCACACGGGTAGGTTTTTCAGGAAGCTATTTAGTTGCAGGTAAAAACACTTATGACGCACTAACTGACATCATAAATAATTCATTTGGAAGTCATATTGAGGCGGGTTCACAATTACTTTATGACTACGACGATGGCACAACGCAACATGATGCGCTGGGATTGTTATTTAATTTACCGAATTTAGGTTTGGGCAGCGACGAAACTATGTCACAAAGTGGCTTGTCGGGTGGTGGGACTTTTATTGATGGCAAAATTGCAGGCATTGGTAGTTTTATTTTTAGTTCTGCTTTAACAGACGTGAACAGCGTGACGGACTCATCAGTTGGTGAAATGGGTTCAGATACTCGCATTTCAATACACGCCGACTGGATTGATTTTGTTACACAAGGCAATCCAATTTATACCGCACCAACACTTGCTTCAGAAGTTATAAAAAATGTACCCGAACCTAATTTTGGTTCGGTATTAAATTATTTTCTTGCTGCATTTAATGAACCTTTAACACAAGATATTTCATTTCATTTTCGCACTATAAATGGCACAGCGATTGCTAATAAAGATTACATTGCGACACAAGGGCAAATGACATTACACGTTGGTGAAAATCACGTTGCTATTTCAGTTACAATTTTGGGCGACAAAATTGCTGAAGCAGATGAAACGTTTTCATTAGAAATTAGTGAACCAATTGGTTTTAGTTTGCCAAATAATGCCCTTGTTTTAATTGCAACTCACACCATTATTGATAATGACACGGCAATTTTATAAGCATCTACTTAATAGAAAGTGCTTATAAAATATGCCATAATGACCACTTCTATAAGTAAATTCTAACTTTGTACAATATGAAAACACTCAACAAGTCTGATTTAGAAGAAGCCCTAAAATTATGTAAAGGCGCGTTTGTCTCCGCCGCAGGTTTCAGTTTAGTCATCAACATTTTGCAACTCGTTCCAACGATTTATATGTTGCAACTTTACGATCGCGTCGTTCCAACTGCTAGTTACTCAACGCTATGGTTTTTAACTGCAATCATGATGATTCTTTTCATCACAATGGGAACACTCGAATGGGTACGATCTCAGATTCTTGTGCGTGTTTCTACTCGGTTGGAAACATTACTCAACGAACGCTTATTCAAAGTAGCTTACAAACAATCACTTTACACGGGTGGGCAACGTGCTTCTTCTCAGCCTCTTGATGATTTGACTGCGCTACGTCAGTTTATGACTGGCAACGGTTTATTCGCATTTTTCGATGCACCTTGGTTGCCTATTTATATTGCGTTGATGTTTGTCTTCCATTCGATGTACGGTTGGATGGCAGTATTTACGGCAATTTTGCTTATTATTGTTGCTATCGTTCAGGAAAAAGCGACCAGCAAAATGTTGGGTGAAGCCAATAATTTAGCAATGGCTGGACGTGGTCTGGTTAATAAAAATCTTCGCAACGCTGAAGTTATTGAATCAATGGGAATGCTGAATAGCATTCAAAAACGTTGGTTAAAAGGCACAAATCAAGTTCTCGTTTTACAAGCGACTGCAAGTTCAAGAGCTGGTTTAATTAACGCCGTGTCAAAACTTATTCGATTATCTTCACAATCCTTAATTCTTGCAGTTGGTGCGTATTTAGTTGTTGAAAACGAAATTTCATCAGGAATGATGATTGGTGGCTCAGTTTTATTAGGTAGAGCGTTGGCACCTATCGACATCGTAATCGGATCGTGGAAAGGTTTTATTTCTGCCCGTGGTCAGTATTCACGCTTGAATGAAATCTTGCGTCAAATTCCAGCGGATCCAGAACGCATGAAATTACCAACACCAGAAGGTACATTTCAATTTGAATCAGCAGTCGTTGCACCGCCTGGAGCTAAATCCGCAGTTTTAAAAGGATTAACTTTAACTATTGGTAAAGGTGATGTAGTTGGTGTGATTGGTCCTAGTGGCGCGGGTAAATCAACATTCGCTCGAGCGTTACTTGGCATTTGGCCTTGTAATCAAGGCAAAATTCGTTTGGACGGTGCGGACGTTTTCACTTGGGATCGTAGTGATTTAGGACCTCATATAGGTTATTTGCCACAAGATATTGAATTATTTGAAGGCACAATCAGTGAAAATATCGCGCGTTTTGGTGAGATTGATCCTGAAAAAGTAGTCAATGCCGCAAAAATGGCTGATGTTCATGATTTGATTCTGCATTTACCCGAAGGTTACGACACGATGATTGGCGCAACAGGTGGTAATTTATCAGGCGGTCAACGTCAACGTGTTGGTTTAGCGCGTGCGCTATATGGCGATCCACAAATTGTTGTTTTAGATGAACCAAACTCAAATTTAGATGAAATTGGTGAAGCCGCGTTAGGGAATGCCATTCAACGTTTAAAACAAAAAGGCGCGACAGTCATTGTCATTACTCACCGAAATAACGTTTTGGCAAATGTCGATAAATTACTCATTTTGAATGACGGTTTGGTATCTGTTTATGGACCAAAAGAACAAGTTATCGCGCATTTGCAACAACAGCAAGCACAAGCACAAGCCGCTCAATCGGCTACACTTGCTAACTAAGGCGGCAAAATTATGAAATTAGAAACAGCAAAAATTCATCCTGATCAGTTAAAAAAAGTCGAACCTCAAAAAGAAGTTGATGTATCTCTTGTTACTAACGATATGCCGATTCGTGCTATTGGTATGGCGGTTTTAGTTAGCACTATCGGTATTTTAGGAACGTGGAGTTATTTAGCACCGATTGCGAGTTCAGCAGCAGCACCTGGTTTTGTAACAGTTAAATCACACAGCAAAACAGTGCAACATTTAGACGGCGGTATCGTCAAAGAATTGATTGCGAAAGATGGTGACATCGTTAAAGAAGGTGATTTATTACTGGTTTTAGATGGTACGGATATTAAGGCTCAAGCAGAAATCTTACGCGGTCAACAAATCACACTTGCCGCGCAGGTGGCGCGTTTAAGTGCAGAACGTGATCGTTTAGGTTCAGTCGTTTATCCAAAAGAAGTACAAAATTTGAACGATGCTCGCGTAATTGAAGCACGACAAGGTGAAAATCAAATTTTCAATGCCCGCAAAAATGCTCATGACGGCGAAGTATCGGTTTTAAATCAAAGAATTAGCCAATTAAATTCGCGTATTCAAGGTTTGCAAGGTCAAAAAACAAGCAAACAACATTTGAATGCGTCTTACACCGAAGAAGCAAAAGATTTGAAGGAATTACTTGCCGAAGGTTTTGCAGACAAACAACGTTTGCGCGATATGGAACGAAGCATAACTGCAAACACTGGCGAAATTGCGTCATTAAGTTCTGAAATCGCAAGTAGTGAAATGCAAATTGGCGAAACTCGTTTGCAAATCATGCAAATTCAAAAACAATTTCAAGAAGAAGTCGCAGATAAATTTGGTGAAGTTCAAGCGCAACTTTATGACGTTAATCAGCGTTTAGCCGCGACTACGGATAAAGTAAATCGTATTCAAATTAAATCACCAGCCGATGGTCGTGTGATGGGAATGTCTATTTATACGGTTGGCGGTGTTATCACACCTGGCAGACCGATTCTTGACATCGTTCCACAGGGTGAAGAATTGGTTATTGAAGCGCGAGTTTCACCGATGGATATTGACCGTGTTCAAGTTGGATTAGTTGCCGAAGTACGTTTTAGCTCATTTAAACAGGCGGTTGCACCTAAAACGGTAGGTACTTTGATTGGTTTGTCAGCGGATAAAATTACCGATGAACGGACAGGGCAACCTTATTACAGTGCCAAAATTGAACTCTCACCAGAAAGTTACGTTAAATTAGGTAGTTTGGAATTATTACCAGGTATGCCAGCAGACGTTTTGATTAATACAGGCGAGCGCACAGTGTTTGAATACTTGATGCAACCATTAACTAATGCGTGGGCGCACGCCATGATTGACGATTAAATTATGAGAAAATTCAAATTAAAACAGTTAGTCGCTTGTATGATTTTGGCGCAAGCTCCAAATGCTTATTCCGAAGATTTAATGGCAATTTATCAGCAAGCCTTAGAAGCCGACCCCGAATCGAAAGCGGCAGCGATAAATATGGAAATCACCAAAGAGCAAACACAAGAAGCTCTTGGTCAAATGTTGCCGCAAGTTAGCGGCAGTGCGAACTGGTCGGAAAATAAGCAAATTACTGATGCCTCAGGAAAAACCCCTGCATCAAGTAGAACTTATCCTGGTACACGGTATTCTGCTTCTATCAATCAAACATTATTTGATTTCTCGAAATTTTGGAATTGGCGACGTGCTAACACGGTTGAGGAACAATACAGCGCACAAAATATCGCTGCTCAACACGCCTTGATGCACAACGTTATCGATAAATATTTCGGTGTTTTGGAAGCAGAAGATCAGTTATATTTTTATCAAACAGAAAGAAGTGCAATGGCAAAGCGTTTAGAGCAAACGCAAAAACAATTCGCCAAACAGTTGGTAAAAGTAACCGATGTTTATGAAGTGGAAGCACGTTTAGATCAATTAAAAGCCTCAGAGATTGAAGCTGAAACTATTGTTGTCACAGCAAAAGAAAGTTTAAAAGAATTAACAAATATCCCTTTTTCTGAGTTGTATAAACTTCGGGATAACGTTGACTATAAACCGCTAGACGGTCAATTAGAACAATGGTTAGAAGTGGCTAAAAGTGAAAATCCAACCTTAGCTGCACAATTAAAAGCGATTGAAGCAGCACATGATGGAGTCACAGTACAGAAATCGAAGTTTTTGCCAGAAGTTGATTTGCAATTGAACTATTACAATACAAACACGAGCTATCAAAATATGCAGACTTCTCAGTATGCGATGCAAACTGGTTCAATTAACGTTTCTGTGCCAATTTTTGATGGTGGCGTGAGCATTCACCAATTATTTGAATCGCAACACAAATTAGAATTGGCAAAAAATGAAAATGAAGCCAAAATTCGTGCATTGATTAAAGAAACCAGTGATTCGTTTTTAAGTTCAAATGCGAGTGTGCGTCGAATTGAAGCATCGCGTAAGGCAGTTGCTTCGGCAGCAAAATCACGCGAAGCCAATGAACATGGATTTAGATTAGGTGTAAAAACAGTCACAGACATTTTGAACGCTCAACAAGAAGAGTTCAAAGCGAAACGGGAATTATCGCAATCGAAATACGCTTATATCAAAAATCGTGCGCGTTTTATGCGGTCAGTAGGAATGATTACGGAGCAGAACATTCAAGAAGTGAACAATTGGTTGCAACCAAAATCGTTGGTGTTGCCTGTTGAACCAGTTGAAAATAAAGAAGATAAAACTGAGATTAAACCGTCGGTTTAATTGATGGCGGTAGCGTAGTAGGCTTTAACGCCTTTTTTTCCCTGCGCTACCGATTGAAAATCTTTGAGTAGTTCGGTTTTTTTCAACAAAACCGTATCAACGAATAACTTGTCCATTGCTTGAATTGATTCCAACACACCTTGAATAGTGCGTTGGTCATCTTCAGATGAATTTGTATTTAATAACTCTTCTAAACGCGCTTGACGCTGCATCAAAATTTCCGAAAGGCTTTCCCAATCATTCGATTCAATGGCTTTTGTGATTTCTACTGAAAAGCCATTTAATTCATGCAGCAACATGCTCATATTAGCGGTGTGCTTCTGGGATAGCATCCCAAGCTTCTTTGACAGAACGCATCAAATCACCGACTTCATCTAACATTTCAAGACTATTTTCTGCACTGGCTTGAAACAATTTTGCGTTGATGTATTCATACAAGCGATTCAAATTTTCGGCAATTGAACCACCACGTTCCATATCAATGCCATCGATTAAACCACCTACAATCGAAATAGCGCGTGAAATGTGCGTGCTTTTATCTTCAAAACTGCCCCGAGCTATTGCTCCTTTCGCGGCATTCACTTGCATTAAAAATCCGCCCATCAACATTTGAATTAACGCATGAGGTGTTGATTCTTCGACAATGCTTTCAGTATGCACAGCGGCATATTGATTCGCATATCGTCTGTTGTTCATTACTGGTGCCATAAAATTTGCTCTTAATTTGTTAAATTTGGATACTAAGCGGTTGTTTTAGGTGTCAAAGCCTGAGTTAAAAAGGTACCTGTATTTTTAAACTGTGATACTGCCGTATCCATCGCAATATATTGTGCTTGTAATGTCTTTTGAGTTGCCGCCAATCTTGCATTCACTGCAGCTTTATCTGTCGTAAGCTGTGTCAATGTTTTATTGAGACTATCTTGCTGCGTACTAAGCGCACCTTTTGAATCCAAATACTGAGTAATTTTTGTATTTAACTGCGTAGCAACACCATTTGTCGATGCAAATACATTCGCTACTGACGTTAAATTTCCTGCCAATGCAGCATTTAGTTTCGTACTGTCTAAAGACATCACGCCTTTTTTATCAAAACTAACACCCAATTGATTCAATGAATTGTAATCGCCTGTCGCCGAACTAACCGTACTATTGATGGTTAATTTTATTTGAGAAATAATGCTCTGTAGTGTTGAATCTCCTAGCAATGCACCATTATTAGCATCACCAGGTCCAACGTAATTAGTGAGCTGTTGTAAGGTAGCATTCAACTTATTGTAAGCATCAACAAAACCATTGATAGGTTGAGCAATAGACGATGTGTCTAAATGAGCGTCAATTGTTGCCGTGCCTGTTGTAAGCAAAGTTAATGTTACACCTGGAATTGCATCACTAATCGTATTCGATGTGCGTGTTACCGATTGCCCATCATCGCCTGCTGCCTTTGCTGGTATTGTATCAAATGTTGCCGCTGTTGTACTTGAAACAAAATTATCTGACAGTTTTGGATCTAACGCAAAACGTGTATCTCCCGCCGTTGCATCAATCGCAAAACCTTTATCTACTCCTGCCTCTAAAGCAGTCAAAACGAGTTTAGATGCTGTGCTAGCAGGTACTATTATTGAAGTTGGATTACCGTTCTCATCAGTCCCTGTAGTTGTAACTGCATCAGTTGTAGTTGTAGCAATACTTGCAATCACTAATTTATTTTCTGGATTGTAATTAATTGCGTCGCGTAAATCTGCCAACGTGTTATTGCCTTTTATTGTGCTTGTAATCGTTGGAATCGGATTTCCAGAAGCATCGATTAAAACTGGATTGCCATCAGCACCTACTGCTAACGCTGTACCATCAGCATTAAGAGTTGTCGTTGTATCGGCTGCAATAGTCACTGAAAACTTAGCATTTCCAGCGGCATCTTTAATTGTCAATACACCTGGTGCTACTTGATCTGTATTACTAAAAGCTGTGGTAGCGGTAGATTGTTGAGCATTTGTAGGTGAAGAATCTAAAGTAAATAACGGATCACCTTTTGAAGCATCTATACTAAATTTATTTTCTATGCCAGGCTGCTTAGATGTAAAAACTAATTTTGAAACACTTGTACCAGGAGTCGTTGTCGATGCAACGTTAATAACGCTGGCAGTTACAATAGTATTTGCTGGATTATTATTGATTGCATCCATTGCGGCAAAAATTTTATCGTTGTTACCTTTAATGACATTAACCGAGAATTTCTCAACGCCTGAGGCATCTTTAAAAGAAATTACGCCTGGTGCGATAACATCGCTGGAGGTAAATTCTTTATTAGCTACGGACCGTTGTGATGTAGCAGCAATTGGTTGAGCGTCAATAGTAACGTTGGTATCTGTTGCTACTGTTGTATTGAAATTAGCTGGTGTATCAACTGAATTTAAATTAAAACGCATATCACCCATCGAGGTATCTACGCTAAACGCATTTACTGTTCCCGCTGTTTTAGCGGTTAGCACCAATTTAGAAACAGTTGTACCTGGTGTCGTTTTAGAATCGACATTAATAAGACTTGCAACAACACTGTTATTGCCTTTAGCATTGTTAATTGCGTCACGCACACCCGCCAACGTATCGTTAATGCCTTTTGTAATAATGGCTGAGAATTTAGGTGCGCCAGTGCTGTCGTTAAAAATTAAAACCCCCTCATTAACAACGTCTGTGCTTTTAAATTCCGAAGTAGAAACTGATCTTTGTGCTGTCGCTAAAGTGTTCACTTTAACTGTATGAGCTGCTGCTGTTG
>JBAXMT010000007.1:0-30491 GCA_037134135.1 Methylococcaceae bacterium
ACGCATTCATGCCAGCCGTGTCGGCGTGCGTTAATTCGGTGATATTGCCCACACCGAGCATCATTTCAACGTCGGGGTGATTTTTTCGGACTTCGTGATAACGCACAATCGACGCGGTAAAACCAAAATGAATCGGATCTAAAATCGGGTCAACAATAAACGGACGATTTTTCGCTTGCATGATTTTAATTGCACGGTCGAGCGAGTCTAAATCAGTATGCGTTTCAGCAATAATAATCGGCGTTGATGCCACTTCATCCGCAATCCACAAGGTACTTTCATGCAAACTGAGCAAATAATCTGCGCCTGCTTTGCCACCACGCAATAAATCTTCCGTTTCAAGTGAATCTAAACTCACCAAAAAATTGGCTTGTTTTAATGCCGCAATCGCGTCTTCCATGTGCGGAAATTCGGTACTTGGCAAACAACCCAAATCAATCACATCCGCGCCACTTTTTCGATAATACAACGCACGATTTAAAATTTCAGGCACCGTTAAATTGGGTGCATCGGTGATTTCAGCAAAAATTTTCACGCTATAATTATCTAAATTTGCGATTTGAAGTTTCTTACCAAAAAACAACGGCAAGTCTTTCACTTCTTCGGTACCGCGAACAACGGGAATGCCCAATTTTTCAGAAAGCGCGTCCAAATCACCACGACACCGACCAGGAACGATGATTTTCGTTGCGCCGAATGTGTCTTTTAATTTTCGTTCAATCATGTCAGCCGTCATTAACGCCGCGACTTTCAAGCCTAATTGATGCACTTTGTAAGAAAAATCAGGCTGCATTTTTTCTAAAATACTACGCAACTGTTTTTCAGCAAGTGAACCCGTTAAAAATAAAATACGTTCTTCATTCATGGCAGATTTTTTAAGCGTTCTTGAACTGTTGAAATCAGCGATTCCGCACTTTCAACAACGGTTGTATATTCAAATTCACGAATTTTTGCAGTGCTTTCTAAATCTATTTTTCTCGGATAAACCATAACTTTTCCGCTCGGTGCAGTCGTTTCCATTTCGGGTGCAATATCACACGGATAAACAATGCTCGGTACGCGACATTTTCCCGCTTGCGAATAAAGATTTGTGACCAAAGAATCCGCAATGCCTAACACGCATTTTGCAATCGTGTTTGACGTAGCTGGCGCGAGAACAAACGTGTGGTAGTAGCCTTTGTAGAATAATCCAACAGGCGGACACGAAGCGGTTTTATCTCGATAAACAGGCATTTTTTCGCGCAAATCGGCAAGTTGAATGCCGTACATTTTTAAAACTTCTTCACCTGCCTGACTGACATACAAATCGACATTTTCAAGCGTTAGCAAAAATTCAACGCATTCTTCAATGTAATGTCCTGAGCCAGTGATTGCCCAAGCTAATCGGGGTTTTGTCATTTATTCATCGCCCAATTGTGTTAACAATTCCGCATGATGTTCGCTAATGAGTGGCTGTAATACTTGATCTAAACCGCCTTCCATAATGTCATCGAGTTTATAAAGCGTTAAGTTAATTCGATGATCGGTTAAACGTCCTTGCGGATAATTGTAAGTGCGAATACGTTCCGAACGATCACCGCTACCGACTTGCAATTTTCGCAATGAAGATTGTTCCGCGTGTTGTTTTTCTTGTTTTGCCGAAAGAATACGCGACGATAATAAAGCCATCGCTCGCGCACGGTTTTTGTGTTGTGAACGATCGTCTTGGCATTCCACAATCGTGCCTGTTGGAATGTGCGTAATCCGAATCGCGGATTCAGTTTTATTGATATGCTGACCACCTGCGCCCGATGCACGAAATGTATCCACTTTTAAATCGGCTGGATTGATGTCAATCGCGTCGATTTCGTCAACTTCAGGCATAATCGCTACGGTGCAAGCTGACGTATGAATTCGCCCTTGCGATTCGGTTTCGGGGACACGTTGGACGCGATGCGTTCCAGATTCAAACTTCATTTGTGAATATACGTCACGCCCAGAAATTCGTAAAATTACCTCTTTATAACCGCCGTGTTCACCTTGGTTTTCGTTGATAATTTCGGTTTGCCAGCCTTTGCGTTCTGTATAACGTTGATACATTCGTGCCAAATCACCCGCAAAAATCGCCGCTTCATCGCCACCTGTTCCTGCGCGAACTTCTAAAAAGATATTGCGATTGTCGTTCGGATCTTTCGGCAATAATAATAATTGCACCTCATGTTCTAAGGCTTCGAGTTGATTTTCTGCGTCTGTTATTTCGTCTGTTGCTAATTCACGCATTTCAGGGTCGCTGTCATTTGCCATTTCTTTTGCGGTGGCTAATGCGTCCAAAAGTTGCTCGTAACTTTTGTAGCATTCCACTAATGGGCTGATTTGTGCGTATTCCTGACTTAATGCCCGAAATTTATTTTGATTACTTTGGGTGTCAGGTTCAGAAAGTAACGCTGAAATTTCGTCGTGACGTTCGCATAAATTTTGTAATTTTTGTTCTATCGATGGTTTCATTTTTAAGCTGGGTTAAGTTGAAAAATTTCTAAAGCTGCCGCAAGCAAGTCATGACGTTCATTTTCTGCTGCAACACGGATTTGAGTGCTAGGTGTGTGAATCAATTTATTCGTTAAAGTATGCGCCAAGCGTTGCAATGCAATTTCAGCAGAAGTGCCATTTGCAAGCGAAGCAAGTGCTTTTTGAAGTGCGTCATCACGGAATAATTCTGCTTGTGAGCGGTAATCTTTAATCAATGTTTGTGCGCTTTGAGCGCGTAACCATGCTAAAAAATAATCTACTTGCGTATCGATAATTTCTTCAGCTTGTTTCGCCGCTTGACGACGCGAATTCATATTTTGTTCAATGGTGTGCTGTAAATCATCGACGGTGTATAAATATACGTCATCTAACTGCTCAACTTCGGTTTCAATATCACGCGGCACCGCTAAATCCACCATAAACATCGGTTTTCGTTTGCGTTTTTTCAACGCACTTTCCACACTACCTTTGCCTAAAATCGGCAATTGACTCGCTGTTGATGAAATCACAATATCGGCTTCAGCGAGATGATTCGGGATTTCTGCCAAGCTAATCGCGTAACCGTTGAATTGTGCGGCGAGCGTGTGCGCTTTTTCAAAGGTTCGATTCGCAATAATGATTCGCCCGATGCCTTGCTGACTTAAATGTCGAGCCGCAAGTTCAATCGTTTCCCCCGCGCCGATTAACAATGCTGTTTGCTCGCTGAGTTTATCGAAAATTTGTTGCGCTAACTGCACCGCTGCAAAGGCAACTGAAACAGGACTTGAGCCAATCGCGGTATCGGTACGCACTTTTTTAGCTGCCGTAAATGTGTGCTGGAATAATTTGCCAAGTAACTTCCCAACTGTTCCCGCATCGCACGCCGTTTGATAAGCCGTTTTCATTTGCCCTAAAATTTGTGGTTCACCCAAAATCATTGAATCCAAACCGCACGCAACGCGAAAAATATGACGAATCGTGGCGTTATCGGTGTAGCAATACAAATAGGGTGTTAAATCCTGTGCGTTGATTTGTTTATTTTGAGCAATCCAATCAATTAAAATTTTTTGATTGTCCGATTGTGTCGAACAGTAAAATTCAGTTCGGTTGCACGTCGATAAAATTGCGGCTTCATTAATTCCGTTAACAATCAGCAAATCCTGTAACGCATTCGGCAAAATGTCAGCTGGAAATGCCAAGCGTTCACGAATAGCAACGGGGGCTGTGGTGTAATTGATACCAAGGGCGAGAAGTGTCATTGAGTGAGAAGATTAAATGTTGATACGACTTTGTAATTGTAGCTATTCTAAGAAATCTAGCGGTGTTGTCCAACTGTAAAAAATCAGCATTCTAATTTAGGCGCGTTTTCTGCTACGCTATTAACAAAATTTATATTCCGTCAAGAACTAGGATCAAGCGTGTTAAAGCTCCCACTTTTATCTGTTATCAGCGTTATTGTATTAGGCAGTTGTGCTATCGAACCCGAAAAACTTTCTCCTGCAGAAGCGATTACACCCGAAACAGTTTCAACCCCAGAAACACTCGCAGAAATTAAACCTATAAAAAAATCAGAGTTGCCACCAATTGAAGCGAAAACAGCGATTGAGCCTGATGTCATGTATTTGTTGTTGGCAGCCGAACTCGCCACGCAAAGACAACAATATGGTTTGGCGTATGAAGCATATATGGAATTAACGAAGCGTGTAAAAGACCCAAAGTTTGCAGAACTTGCTGCAAAAATGGCATTACAAATTAAAGATTCTCGCAAAACAACAGATGCAGTTTCTGCATGGATGAATCAAGAACCGAAAAATGTGACGGCTAAAAAAGTTGCCGCATTGAATGCGTTGCGAGGAAATGACAAAAAAACGGCGGTAAAAGAATTAAGTGCGTTGTTAACTGCCGAACCTGAAAATTTTGAAAATGCGCTGTTGGAATTGAGTAGTATTTTGCAAAAAGAAGGCAAAGAAAAGTTTGTTTACGATACGCTTGAAGCGTTGGCAACAAAAACCACAAGCAATAAACCAGTGATTTATTTTGTGCAGTCGTTGCTGGCGATGCAAATGAAAAATAACGCGCAAGCGGAAAAGAAAATTGAGCAAACATTAGCGTTGCAGCCAGATTGGGAACATCCGTTATTGATTCAATCACAATTAGCGATTATGGCGAATGATTTGGTGCGTGCGAAAACACTTTTAAATTCGGTAATTTTGAAACATCCAAATAATCCTGCGTTTAAAAAAATGTTGGCGCAAACGCTGATTAAAACGACTGAATACGATGCCGCCGCAGAACTTTATCAAACGTTAGTTACTCAAAATCCTAAAGACGGTGAAAATTATATTGCGTTAGCGTTAATCAATTTGCAGTTAAATCGTGATGCTAATGCCGAAACAATTTTGAAAACGCTCGCAGAACAAGCAGAATGGGCATCACAAGCGAATTTTTATCTCGGTAAAATCGAAGAAAAGCGTGATAACACAGCGGCAGCGATTATTTTGTTTGATAAAGTAAATGATATGAATTTTGCGTTAGATGCTGGCGTTTCAACGATTAATTTGTTAGCGAAAGACAAAAAATATGCAGACATAGACGCACGATTAGAAAATTTGGTGAAAAAATTTCCACAGCAAAAATCACGTTTCGTATTGATGCAAGCGAGTTTATACAATCAGCAAAATCAGGCTGAAAAAGCATTCAGTTTGTTGAGCGAAGCCTTAATTGAATTGCCCGAAGAGAAAGATTTGCTTTATACCCGTGCTTTAGTTGCTGAACATTTAGGTAAATTAGACGTATTAGAATCGGATTTAAAAAAGATTTTAGCGAAATATCCAAATGATGCTCAGGCATTGAATGCTTTTGGTTATACGTTATTGAATGATGCAAAACGGTATCACGAAGCGGAAAAATATCTGCAACGAGCGATTAAATTACAACCAAATGAACCTGCGATTATGGACAGTTTTGGTTGGTTGCAATTTAAGCTGGGTAATCATTCACAAGCCGCGAAATATCTGCAATCGGCGTATGAAAAACAAAATAGCGGTGAAATTGCGGCACATTTGTGTGAAGTGCTTTGGGCAATGAATAAAAAAGAAGACGCACAAAAATTATTCGATGAAGCATTAAAGGCGGCACCAGAAGATATAGATTTGTTGAATTTTAAAAAGCGTTTTTTGGAGTAGTGGCGCGTGAAAAAAATTTTTTTATTCGCAAGCGTTTTACTATTACCTGCGTGTTCGATGTTATCTACTACGCCTGAAATCGCTTATAAGTCAACTAGCGCACAAAGTGAATTATACGAGTTGCAACATTGGGGATTTGATGGGCGCATTGCGGTGGTTAGCAAAAATGATGTCGCACAGGCGAGTATCAATTGGGAGCATTCACCTGAAGAAGATTTAATTAAATTATCAGGTCCTTTAGGGCAGGGCGCTGTGACGATTCAATTGAATTCGACAGGCGTGACGATTGATCGCGGAGGTGGTGATGTGAAAACTTCAAATAATCCCGAAGAATTTATCAATCAACAAGTTGGGTTATTTGTTCCTGTGAAATCATTGCGTTATTGGGTGGTTGGCGTGCCAGAAAAATCGCAAGAGGTAACGACGATTGAAAGTGGTTTTGAACAAGCGGGTTGGCGCAATCAATATAAAGCGATGCTGTCAGTTGGTAGCCACGTTTTGCCGCGCAATATGACGGTAACGAAAGATTCGGTGAAATTAAAACTTTTTATTGATCAATGGATGTTAGATGACAAACGAAAATAAGATTTTTGAATGGGATAAAAAATATCCTGCGCCCGCGAAATTGAATTTAATGTTGCGAATTGTTGGGCAACGTGAAGATGGTTATCACTTGTTACAAACGGTATTTCAGTTTGTTGAATTATGTGATTGGTTAACATTTTTACCGAATGATTCGGGCGAAGTTGTATTAGAAAATGCAATTTCGGGCGTTGAAAATTCGGATAATTTGATTGTTAAAGCGGCGAATTTATTGAAATCTGAAACCGGGTTTAATGGTGGTGTACGAATTAACTTAGAAAAGAATTTGCCGATGGGTGGTGGTTTAGGCGGAGGCAGTTCGGATGCTGCGACGACGTTGGTCGTGTTAAATTCGTTGTGGAATTTGCAGTTATCGCGTGCAAAATTGATGGAATTAGGGTTGTCTTTGGGTGCAGATGTGCCGATTTTTGTCTTTGGTCACGCCGCTTGGGCGGAAGGTATTGGTGAAAAACTAACAAAAATAAATCTTAAAGAACAATGGGTTTTGATTTTAAAACCCGATTGCCATGTGAATACAAAAGAAATTTTTTCAGCGAATGATTTGACACGAAATAGCAAATCGATAACAATAGACGAATTCAACGCAGGACAAGCAGTAAATGATTGCCTTGACGTGGTTTGTAAGCATTATGAAGCAATTGAAAAAGCATTATGTGATTTGAGTGTTTTTTCTGAAGCAAGGTTAACAGGAACGGGGGCATGTGTTTTTGCGTTGTTCGACTCCAAGAATCTTGCCATTGAGGCAGAGCTTAAACTTAAGGACAAGTGGCAAACCTATCTCACCAAAAGCAGTAACAAATCACCTTTATTTGCTTAACTATTATGTAATGTAGTTGCAATACTAAAATTGGGTCGTCGCCAAGCGGTAAGGCACGGGGTTTTGATCTCCGCATACCAAGGTTCGAATCCTTGCGACCCAGCCAACCTACTACGCTAAATCGATTCATGGAGTATTTATGAGTGACACCAACTTGATGGTGTTTTCTGGAAATGCTAACTTGGCTTTGTCTGAAGGCATAGTAAAAAAACTCAACATGCGTCTCGGAACGGCAACACTTGGTCGCTTTAGTGACGGTGAAATTGCTTTCGAAGTCGAGGAAAACGTACGCGGAAAAGAAATTTTCGTTATCCAGCCAACTTGCTCTCCAACTAATGAAAATCTGATGGAGCTGCTTGTAATGATTGATGCTCTTAAGCGAGCTTCTGCTGCAAAAATTACAGCTGTAATGCCATATTACGGCTATGCAAGACAAGATAGACGTTCACGTTCAGCACGGGTTTCAATCAGTGCAAAATTAGTTGCCAAAATGATTGAGCAGTCGGGCGCGAATAGTGTTTTGACCATTGATTTACACGCTGACCAGATTCAAGGTTTTTTTGACATTCCTGTTGATAATGTTTATTCGTCACCTCTATTACTTGGTGATATTTGGCGACAACAGTATGAAAATTTAATTGTAGTTTCACCAGATGTTGGTGGTGTTGTTCGTGCTAGGGCATTAGCAAAACGATTAGGTGATGCGGATTTAGCTATTATTGATAAGCGGCGTCCGAAAGCTAATGTTTCAGAAGTTATGCACATCATAGGTGATGTTTCAGGGCGAACTTGTATTCTTGTTGATGATTTAGTTGATACTGCTGGCACGCTTTGTCATGCAGCAAGTGCATTGAAAAAACACGGCGCGATAAGAGTTGTGGCGTACTGTACGCATCCTGTTTTATCGGGTGCAGCGATGACTAACTTACGTCATTCAGAGCTTGATGAACTTGTTGTTACAGATACGATTCCATTGAGTCAAGAAGCAGTAGATTTAGGAAAAATTCGACAATTAAGCGTAGCTGAGATGCTCGCAGAAACAATTAGGCGCATTTCGGTTGGCGAATCAGTTAGCTCGATGTATGTGGATTAAAAATTAAAATAACGTGCAAAAGCACAAGGTAAGAAAAATGTCTAACGTATTTGAATTTGTTGCAGAAACTCGTACTACTAATGGTAAAACAGCCTCGAGAGCTATGCGTCGTAGCGGCAGTGTTCCAGCGGTAATTTATGGGCATGGTGAGCCGCAGATGCTATCACTTAATCACAATGAAGTTGTAAAGCATTTGTCTCACGAAGAAGTTTACTCACACATTTTGGATTTAACAATTGATGGAAAAACTGAAAAAGCTATTTTAAAAGGTGTTCAACGTCACCCTGCAAAAGTGCGAGTATTGCATCTTGATTTTTTACGTATTGACTTAGCTGATCGTATAAAAGTTCATGTTCCTTTACACTTTGTTAACGAGCATTCTGGCATTGGTGGTAAAAAAGGTGGTGTAGCAGCTCATGCAATGACTAGTGTAGAAGTTTTTTGCTTGCCAGCATATTTACCTGAATTTATTGTAGTTGACCTAGCTCGCCTTGATGTTGGTTGTTCAATTCATTTGTCAGAACTAAATATGCCTGCAAACGTACAAATTATTGAATTAACACATGGTGCAAATCATGACTTGCCCGTGGTTTCTATGCAGGCTGCGAAAGTACCAGTTGAATAATCATTGTGATTAAGCTAATTGTTGGCTTGGGTAATCCAGGGCAGGAATATGAAAAAACCCGGCACAATGCTGGGTTTTTGTTTTTAGATTATTTGCATTCTGGTAAGTGGTTAAATGAACCTCGATTTTGTGGGCAGACCGCTATTTTTCAAGTTGGCAATGAGTCGATTAGGTTGCTAAAACCAACGACATTTATGAATCGCAGTGGATGCTCCGTTGGAAATATTGCCCGTTATTACAAAATTAATCCTGATGAAATTTTGGTTGTGCATGACGAGCTAGATTTTAAAGTTGGAATAATTAAACTAAAAAAAGGTGGTGGTCATGGTGGACATAACGGATTGCGAGATATCATCACACATTTAGATAATAATGGGTTTTATCGCTTACGCATTGGTATTGATCGTCCATCATCAAGCAATCAAGTGGCAAGTTATGTATTATCTGGAATGAGTAAATTTGAAAGCGAGAATATGCTTAATATATTTGATTTTGTGCATTTGCATCTTGATTTAATTGTTTTTAAAGACATTTCAAAAGCAATGAATATATTAAATATAAAAAATAAAGTTATTTATTGACAAATATATTACTTTTATAGATAATTGAAAACTGCTTAGGAGGGGTTCCCGAGTGGCCAAAGGGATCAGACTGTAAATCTGCTGGTTCTACCTTCGGAGGTTCGAATCCTCCCCCCTCCACCAAATAAAATAGCGGGTGTAGTTCAATGGTAGAACTCCAGCCTTCCAAGCTGATCACGTGGGTTCGATTCCCATCACCCGCTCCAGGATTAAAGCTTATATAGCTCAGTAGGTAGAGCACTTCCTTGGTAAGGAAGAGGTCACCAGTTCGAATCTGGTTATGAGCTCCATATTCCAAATATTAAATATTTCAAGGTGTAATAAAATGGCTAAAGAGAAATTTTCGCGTAGCAAACCTCATGTTAATGTCGGCACAATCGGTCACGTCGATCATGGTAAAACCACTTTAACAGCTGCATTAACAACTGTTATGGCGAAATTGCACGGTGGGGCGGTAAAAGCATTTGATCAAATTGATAATGCTCCAGAAGAAAGAGCGCGCGGTATTACTATTGCAACGTCACATGTCGAATATGAATCACCAAATCGCCATTATGCTCATGTTGACTGCCCAGGTCATGCTGATTATGTAAAAAATATGATTACTGGTGCAGCGCAAATGGATGGTGCAATATTGGTTTGTTCGGCAGCAGATGGTCCAATGCCACAAACTCGCGAACATATTTTGTTGTCACGCCAAGTTGGTGTTCCATACATCGTTGTTTTCTTAAATAAAGCGGATATGGTTGATGATGAAGAGCTGATTGAATTGGTTGAAATGGAGATTCGTGAATTATTAGATATGTATGAGTTTCCAGGCGACGATACACCAATTATTCGAGGTTCCGCATTGTTAGCTTTACAAGGTGATGAAAGTCCAATTGGTGCGCCTTCGGTTATTAAATTGGTTGAAGCCTTAGATGTATACATTCCATTGCCCGAGCGTGCTGTTGATGGTGCATTTTTAATGCCAATCGAAGATGTATTCTCAATTTCAGGTCGTGGTACTGTTGTTACTGGTCGTATCGAACGTGGTGTGATTAAAGTTGGTCAAGAAGTTGAAATCGTAGGTATTCGTCCAACTGTTGTTACAACTTGTACAGGCGTTGAAATGTTCCGTAAATTGCTGGATCAAGGTGAAGCAGGCGATAACGTAGGCTTATTGTTGCGTGGCACAAAACGTGATGACGTTGAAAGGGGTCAGGTTTTGGCGCACAAGGGTACGATCAAACCTCACGCTTACTTCAATTCTGAGATATATATTTTGTCTAAAGATGAAGGTGGTCGTCACACACCATTCTTCAACGGTTATCGTCCGCAGTTTTACTTTAGAACAACAGACGTAACTGGTGCTGTAGAATTGCCAGAAGGTGTTGAGATGGTAATGCCTGGTGATAATATTTCGGTAAAAGTGAAATTGATTTCACCTATCGCTATGGAGGAGGGCTTGCGTTTTGCAATTCGGGAAGGCGGACGCACAGTAGGTGCTGGTGTTGTTGCATCGATTATTGAATAAAATTTTTTACCGTACATTAAACCGTATGGTGTTTTAGTAGTATCAAAAGTTTGTCTGAATAGGTCAGTAGTTCAATTGGTAGAATGGCGGTCTCCAAAACCGTTGGTTGGGGGTTCGATCCCCTCCTGGCCTGCCAGCACAAAATATCTAATTTTTATAGATCACCTTAAAAGTCCGCACTTATGAATACGCAAGCCGAGGCATCAGTAAATATCTTTGATGTTGTCAAACAAGTTTTTTCCGTCGTCTTTGTTATTGCTGGAATAGCGGCATTTTATTATTTTTCCGATATTAAATTAATTTATCGTGTTTTAGGTTTATTAGCTATTTCGGGTGGTGTCATCGCAATGTTGGCAACGACTGCTTGGGGTGTTGTCGTTAGTGGATTTATTTCCGACTCAAAAGTCGAAGTCAGGAAAATTGTTTGGCCAACTCGTGACGAAACTACACGCACTACATTGTTGGTATTTGCGATGGTTTCTGTTGTTAGTTTAGTACTTTGGTTGCTGGATACATTCCTTTTTTGGGGTGTGCACCTACTTACAGGGCAAGTTTAATATGTCACAACGCTGGTATGTAGTTCAATCGCAATCTAATTTCGAAAATAAAGTTAAGCTTGCATTACAGGAGCGCGTTACACGCGAAGGATTAAACGACTTGTTTGGTGAAATTCTCATTCCAACTGAAGAAGTTGTTGAAATGAAAATGGGTCTGCAACGAAAAAGTGATCGTAAGTTTTTTCCAGGGTACGTTTTGGTACAAATGGAATTAACCAATGAAACGTGGCATTTAGTAAGGGATACACCAAAAGTTCTTGGTTTTATTGGTGGTACATCAGATCGTCCTGCTCCGATTTCTGAAAAGGAAGCTAATGCCATTTTGAGTCGCATTGAAGATAGTGTAAATAAACCACGCCATAAAGTGTTATTTGAAACAGGTGAGGTTATTCGGATTATTGATGGACCTTTTAAAGATTTCAATGGAGAGGTCGAAGAGGTTCTTTACGAGAAAAGTAAACTGAAAGTTGCCGTGTTGATTTTTGGTCGTGCAACACCTGTTGAATTAAATTTTGATCAGGTTGAAAAAACTTAATAAGTTTTTAATTATCTCTGGCTTTTAAAAAGTTGGGGATTTTTTGTCTTAAGGGGAGCTGAAAAGCGTTTAACCCATTTTTGGAGTAAGTTATGGCTAAAAAAATTACCGCCTACATTAAATTGCAAGTTAAAGCAGGTGAAGCAAATCCAAGTCCACCTGTTGGTCCAGCTTTAGGACAACGTGGTGTGAATATCATGGAATTTTGCAAAGCGTTTAATGCAAAAACTCAAGATGTTGAAAAAGGTTTGCCTTTGCCTGTAGTTATCACTGTTTATAGTGATCGTAGTTTTACATTTATTACTAAAACACCACCAGCATCTATTTTGTTGAAAAAAGCATTAGGTTTAAAAAGTGGCAGCAGTAACCCAAATACAAAAAAAATCGGCACGGTAACTCGTCAGCAGTTGGAAGATATTGCGAAAGTTAAAATGGAAGATTTAAATGCTGCAGACCTAGAAGGCGCAGTGAAGACGATTGCTGGTAGTGCAAAAAGCATGGGCTTAATTGTGGAGGGTTTGTAAAATGGCTAAATTAACAAAAAAAGCAAAGCTAATTGCTACAAAAATTGATATAGCAAAACAATATTCTATTGCAGATGCTGTCGCTCTATTAAAAGAATTAGCAACTTCAAAATTTTCAGAATCAATTGATGTCAGCGTAAATTTGGGCGTCGATCCACGTAAATCAGATCAAAACGTTCGTGGGGCAACTGTATTGCCAAATGGAACAGGAAAAACTGTTCGTGTTGCGGTATTTACACAGGGTGCAAATGCCGATGCTGCTAGAGAAGCTGGTGCAGACATTGTTGGTATGGATGATTTAGGTGAGTTAGTCAAAAAAGGTGAAATGGATTTTGACGTTGTTATTGCTTCACCAGATGCTATGCGAGTTGTTGGTCAATTAGGGCAGATTTTAGGACCTCGTGGTTTAATGCCTAATCCTAAAGTTGGAACAGTTACAACCGATGTCGCAACAGCTGTTAAAAATGCCAAGTCAGGTCAGGTTCGATACAGAACAGATAAGGGCGGTATTATTCATTGCACATTGGGTAAAGTAGCATTTGATGTAGCTTCAATCCAAGGTAATTTAGAAGCATTGATGGCAGATTTAAGAAGATTGAAACCTACCACTTCAAAAGGTGTGTATATTAAAAAAATTACGCTTTCGTCAACTATGGGTCCAGGCTTATGGTTGGATATGAGTGGTTTGTAATCAATCTGACAAGACTTTGAGTTGCAGAACTTTAGTTCTGTAGCCGTCAAAGACCGCAGGGGTGTGTGTTTACACTTAATTTTCCTGCGTAGGCGGACGTAATCTAATTGATTCGTACCGTAAACACACTTTCAGCGTGTGAATTTTCAAGCTGAAAATTTTCAGAATTATCGGAGTAAGCTATGGCTCTAAATTTAGACAGCAAAAAAGTTGTCGTAGAAGAAGTTGCTGCATATGCCGCGAAAGCGCATTCCGCAGTTGTCGCTGAGTATCGTGGATTGACCGTAACCGAATTAACTGAATTACGTAAAACTGCACGGGAAACAGGCGTTTATTTGCGAGTTGTTAAAAACACGTTAGCAAAACGTGCTGTAGCAGGAACTGAATTTGAATGTATGCAAAACGCGCTTGTTGGACCGTTACTGATTGCATTTTCAATGGAAGATCCAGGTTCGGCAGGTCGTTTAATCAGTGATTTTTCGAAAACGCACGATAAACTTATCGCAAAGATTGTTGCCATTAACGGGCAAGCTTTCGACGGTTCAGAGTTGCCACGTTTGGCTCGTTTGCCAACGCGCAATCAAGGTATTGCAATGTTAATGTCTGTGATGAAAGCACCAACCGAAAAATTCGTTCGGACGTTGGCTGCACTTCGAGATCAAAAACAAGAAGCCGCCTAATTTTTATTTACTGGTTTAAAACCAATTATTTTAGAGGAATACACAATGGCAATTTCACAAGCGGATATTTTAGACGCAGTTGCAAACATGACTGTTATGGAAATCGTTGATTTAATTACAGCGATGGAAGAAAAATTTGGTGTTTCTGCAGCGGTTGCTGTAGCAGCAGCAGCTCCAGCAGCAGCTGCTGCTGAAGAGCAGACTGAATTCGATGTGATTATGACTGGCTTTGGCGAAAATAAAGTTGCAGTAATTAAAGTTGTTCGTGGAATCACTGGTCTTGGCTTGAAAGAAGCTAAAGACGCAGTTGAAGGTGCGCCAACTGTGTTGAAAGAAGGTGTTTCTAAAGCAGAAGCTGAAGCATTTAAAAAAGACTTAATAGAAGCAGGCGCAACAGTCGAAATCAAATAAATTTTGATTCACTGCTCAGGTTTTGCCTGATTTATGAATGGGCTGGTGGCTTTTGTCACCGGCCTTTTGTTGCTTGCACTTATTGCATAGTAAAGCGTTCTACGACAAAAGGTTTTAAAGCGATATGTCCTACTCTTTTACCGAAAAAAAGCGTATTCGAAATAACTTTGGGAAAAGTACCGAAGTACTTGACGTTCCCTATCTTCTCGCCACTCAAATTGATTCTTACGCCCATTTTTTACAGTCTGGTGTTGATATAAATAAACGTGAAACTCTTGGGTTGCACGCTGCATTTTCAAGTGTTTTCCCGATTGAAAGTCATAACGGATACGCGGTGTTGGAATATGTACGTTATCGTTTAGGTGATCCAGTTTTTGATGTTAGAGAATGTCAACAACGTGGCGCAACTTATGCGGCTTCTTTACGTGTCCTAGTGCGTTTAGTGATTTATGACAAAGAAGCATCGGCTTCAGCTAAAGTAGTTAAAGATGTACGTGAACAAGAAGTCTATATGGGTGAACTGCCATTAATGACAGACAATGGAACTTTTGTAATTAACGGTACTGAACGTGTAATCGTATCTCAATTACATCGTTCACCTGGTGTCTTTTTTGATCATGATAAAGGCAAAACCCATTCATCTGGGAAGTTATTATTTAATGCCCGCGTAATTCCTTACCGTGGATCGTGGCTGGACTTTGAATTTGATCATAAAGATTGCGTTTATGTACGTATTGATCGTCGGCGAAAAATTCCCGCTACTATTTTATTACGAGCCTTGGATAAAACATTTGATAATGAAAAAATAATCAGCATATTTTTTGAAACTAATAAATTTGTTATAGATCAAAATGTTTGTATTTTGCATATTGCTCCTGAACGCTTACGAGGCGAAATTGCTGCATTTGATATTAAAAATGACGGTCAAGTTTTAGTTGAGGAAGGGCGGCGAATTACTGCAAAACATATTCGTGACATCAATAAAGTAGGTTTAACAGCGTTTGAAGTTCCTAGAGAGTATTTGATTGGTAAAATTCTAGGACATAATGTAGTTGATAAAAAAACTGGTGAGTTAATCGCATCTGTTAATGAAGAAGTAACAGGTAATATTATTGATCGCTGTATAGAATCTGGTGTTAGTGAATTAAACACTTTGTATGTCAATGAGTTAGATCGTGGTGCATACATTTCTAATGCTATGCGTTCTGATACTACTACCAATAATTTAGAAGCATTAGTTGAAATTTATCGCATGATGCGTCCTGGTGAGCCGCCAACCCGCGAGTCAGCAGAAAATTTATTTCAGAATTTATTTTTCACAGACGAACGATATGATTTATCTGTCGTCGGACGAATGAAATTTAATCGTCGATTAGGACGGGAAGCGATTGTCGGTACAGGAACTTTAACAAAAGAAGACATCATCGATGTATTGAAAGAGTTAATTGCTATTCGTAATGGTAACGGTATCGTTGATGATATTGACCATTTGGGAAATCGTCGCGTGCGTTCTGTGGGTGAAATGGTTGAAAACCAGTTCCGTGTCGGCTTAGTGCGTGTTGAACGAACCGTTAAAGAGCGTTTAACGCTAGCAGATTCCGAAGGCTTAATGCCACAAGAAATTATTAATGCGAAACCTGTTTCCGCAGCAATCAAAGAATTTTTTGGTTCCAGTCAATTGTCACAATTCATGGATCAAAATAATCCATTATCGCAGGTAACGCATAAACGTCGTGTTTCTGCTTTAGGACCAGGTGGTTTGGCTCGTGAACGCGCAGGTTTTGAAGTCCGTGACGTACACGCAACACACTATGGTCGGGTTTGTCCAATTGAAACTCCTGAAGGACCAAACATTGGATTGATTAACTCGTTGTCTGTTTATGCCAGAACCAATAATTATGGTTTCTTGGAAACACCTTACCGTAAAGTAGTAAGTGGCAAAGTAACCGATCAAGTAGATTATTTATCTGCGATTGAAGAAGGTGAATTTGTTATCGCGCAAGCGAGTGTTCCCGTTGATGAAACAGGTAAATTGATTGATGGTTTAGTATCTTGCCGTCATAAAGATGAATTTACTTTAGCGATGTCCGATACCGTGCAATATATGGACGTATCGTCAAAACAAATTGTTTCAGTCGCTGCTTCGATTATCCCATTCTTAGAACACGATGACGCGAACCGTGCTTTGATGGGATCAAACATGCAACGTCAAGCAGTTCCAACTTTACGAGCTGAAAAACCGCTTGTTGGTACTGGTATGGAGCGTACTGTTGCAAAAGATTCTGGCGTAACGGTTGTGGCAACACGAGGTGGAAAAATAGAATCGGTTGATGCCGCTCGGATTGTTGTGCGTGTGAACGATACAGAAACTGAAAATGGCACGTCTGGCGTTGATATTTATAACTTAATTAAATACACCCGTTCAAACCAGAATACTTGTATCAATCAAAAACCATTGGTTAAAGTTGGCGACAAAGTGAAATCTGGCGACATTATGGCAGATGGACCTTCCACCGATATGGGTGAATTGGCACTTGGGCAAAATATGCTAGTTGCCTTTATGCCTTGGAATGGCTACAACTATGAAGATTCGATTCTTGTTTCTGAACGTGTTGTTAAAGAAGATCGCTTCACGACTATTCACATCGAAGAAAAAACTTGTGTAGCTCGCGACACGAAACATAGTCCAGAAGAAATTACCGCTGATATTCCAAATGTTAGTGAAGAAGCATTATCGAAACTGGACGAATCGGGTATTGTTTACGTTGGTGCCGAAGTAAAAGGTGGCGATATTTTGGTTGGGAAGGTTACGCCGAAAGGCGAAACTCAACTTACTCCAGAAGAAAAATTGTTGCGTGCGATTTTCGGTGAAAAAGCCGCAGATGTGAAAGATACTTCGTTGCGTGTCCCTGGTAGTATCGAAGGAACCGTGATTGACGTTCAAGTTTTTACTCGTGACGGCGTAAAAAAAGATAAACGTGCGTTAGACATCGAACAAGATCAAATCAAAAGTTATCGTAAAGATTTGGATGATCAGATTAAGATTCTTGAAGGCGATATTTTTGCGCGAATCGCTAAAGATTTAGTTGGTAAAGTGGCTCAAGCTGGTAAGGATTTGAGTGCTGGCGATGTGCTTAAGCAGAAGTATTTAGATGGTTTGAAACCATCTGATTGGTTCAAACTCAAAATGAAAGAGGATGAACTCAATACATTGTTAGAAGTCACCGAAAAACAAATTGAGCAGCAACGCAAAGATTTTGATGCGAAATTTGAAGATAAAAAACGCAAAATTACGATGGGTGATGATTTGCCACCTGGCGTTTTGAAAATGGTGAAAGTCTATTTAGCTGTGAAACGCCGCATTCAACCAGGTGATAAAATGGCAGGACGACATGGAAATAAGGGGGTTATTTCGATGATTCGTCCGATTGAAGATATGCCGTATACCGCTGATGGTAATCCTGTTGATATTGTACTTAATCCATTAGGTGTACCATCTCGAATGAATGTCGGGCAGGTGCTAGAAACTCACTTGGGTTGGGCGGCGAAAGGCTTAGGCATCAAAATCGGTAAAATGCTAGAAGCGAAATACGATGCGTCTCAAACGAAAGTGAAGGCAATTCGTGAGTATTTGGACAAAATTTACAACTGTAATGGACGTAAAGAAGATTTAGCTTCGTTTAGTGATGCCGAAATTTTGGAAATGGCAACTAATTTAGTTAGTGGCGTGCCGATGGCAACTCCTGTTTTTGATGGGGCAAATGAAGAAGATATTCATGAAATGCTTCGTCTAGCTGATTTACCTGAAGATGGGCAAACTATTTTGTATGATGGTTTAACAGGTGAACCATTTGAACGCAAAGTCACTGTTGGCTATATGTATATGTTGAAATTGAACCATTTGGTTGATGACAAAATGCACGCTCGTTCAACGGGTCCTTATAGTCTCGTGACGCAACAACCGTTGGGTGGTAAAGCGCAATTCGGTGGTCAGCGTTTTGGTGAAATGGAAGTTTGGGCATTGCAAGCTTATGGTGCTGCTTATACGTTGCAAGAAATGCTTACAGTAAAATCGGATGATGTTACTGGTAGAACTCGAATGTATAAAAACATCGTTGATGGTGATCACAAAATGGAAGCTGGAATGCCAGAATCATTCAATGTGTTAATTAAAGAAATTCGTTCATTAGCAGTCAATATTGAATTAGAACGAGAATAATCTTAGGCACAGGCCAGTCTACAAGGCGCGTCTTGCGCCTTGTGCTTTTAAACTTATTTTAAAGAGGACAAGCTCTTGAAAGATTTAATGAATTTCTTAAAACGTCAAAATCGCGCAGAAGATTTTGATGGTATTCGTATTGGTCTCGCTTCGCCAGATGTGATTCGTTCATGGTCGTATGGTGAGGTAAAAAAACCAGAAACAATTAATTACCGTACGTTTAAGCCAGAACGGGATGGACTATTTTGTGCCAAAATTTTTGGTCCCGTAAGTGATTACGAATGTTTATGCGGTAAATATAAACGTCTAAAACATCGTGGTGTTATCTGTGAAAAATGTGGTGTAGAAGTCACACTTTCTAAAGTACGTCGTGACCGAATGGGGCATATTGATTTAGCTAGCCCTGTTGCACATATTTGGTTTTTAAAATCATTACCTTCGCGCATCGCGTTATTACTCGATATGACGTTGCGTGAAATTGAGCGAGTGTTGTATTTTGAATCGTTTGTGATTTTAGAATCTGGTGATACACCTTTAGTCAAAGGGGTATTACTGACAGATGATGAATATCAAGATGCACAAGAGAAATATGGTGACGATTTTGTCGCTAAAATGGGTGCAGAAGCGATTTACGAGTTGTTGAAATCTATTGATTTAAAAGCTGAAGTTGAAATTTTAAAACAGGAAATTAACGCAACTAGCTCAGAAACAAAAATCAAAAAATATGCTAAACGCCTTAAAGTCATGAGTGCGTTGTTAGCTTCAAAAAATCGTCCCGAATGGATGATTTTAAAAGTGTTACCTGTACTGCCACCCGAATTACGTCCGTTAGTACCTCTTGATGGTGGGCGTTTTGCGACATCAGATTTGAATGATTTATATCGTCGTGTAATTAACCGTAATAATCGTTTAAATCGTTTATTAGATTTGAGTGCGCCTGACATTATTGTGCGTAATGAAAAACGAATGCTGCAAGAATCAGTCGATGCGTTGCTTGATAATGGTCGTCGTGGTCGTGCAATTACAGGGACAAATCGTCGTCCGTTGAAATCACTTGCGGATATGATTAAGGGTAAACAAGGGCGTTTCCGTCAAAATTTACTCGGGAAACGAGTTGATTATTCGGGACGTTCAGTCATTGTGGTTGGTCCTTCATTGCGTTTGCATCAATGTGGTTTGCCGAAAAAAATGGCATTGGAATTATTCAAACCATTTATTTTTAGCAAATTACAATTTCGCGGTTTAGCGACAACGATTAAAGCTGCGAAAAAAATGGTTGAACGCGAAGGAACCGAAGTATGGGATATTCTCGAAGAAGTGATTCGTGAACATCCAATTCTTTTGAACCGTGCGCCCACATTGCATCGATTAGGGATTCAGGCATTTGAACCCACGTTAATTGAAGGTAAAGCAATCCAATTACATCCGTTAGTTTGTAGTGCTTTCAACGCGGATTTTGACGGCGATCAAATGGCGGTTCACGTTCCGTTATCGATTGAAGCGCAATTAGAAGCACGAACATTGATGATGGCAACGAATAACATTTTATCACCAGCTAATGGTGAGCCAGTCATCAATCCTTCGCAAGATATGGTTTTGGGGTTGTATTACATTAGTCGTGAAAAAATGAATGCTGTTGGTAATGGCAGCATTTTTGTCAGTGTTAGTGAAGTACATAAAGCTTTGGAAGAAAAAGCGGTGGAATTGCAGTCCAAAATTCAATTGCGTATTACCGAAAAAGTAACTGACAAAACTGGAGTTATTAGCCATAAGACACATCGTGTGGATACAACGGTTGGTCGCTCGTTAATTTGGGAAATGATTCCTGTTGGGATGCCGTTCGATTTAGTCAATTGTGATATGACGAAAAAGAACATTTCACGCTTGATTAACTATAGTTATCGTTACATGGGTAACAAGGACACTGTCGTTTTGGCAGATCAGTTAATGTATTTAGGATTTAAATACGCTACTCGTTCGGGAATTTCATTTGGTATCGAGGATATGGAAATTCCAGATGAAAAAAATGTCATTTTGGCTGATTCAAATAAAGAAGTGAACGAAATTCAAAGTCAATATGCGGCAGGTTTAGTTACTGACGGTGAACGTTACAATAAAGTTGTTGATATTTGGTCACACGCAAACGATAAAATCGCTAAAGTAATGATGGACGGTTTAGGTAAAGAAAGTTACATCGATGCACAAGGCGAAACGAAAGAACAAAAATCATTTAATTCAATTTACATGATGGCAGATTCTGGAGCTAGGGGTTCTGCAGCTCAAATTCGACAATTAGCTGGAATGCGTGGTTTGATGGCAAAACCTGATGGTTCTATTATTGAAACACCAATTACTGCGAATTTCCGTGAAGGTTTAGACGTATTGCAATACTTTATTTCAACGCATGGTGCGCGAAAAGGATTGGCTGATACGGCTTTGAAAACAGCAAACTCGGGATACTTAACCCGTCGTTTAGTTGATGTTGCTCAAGATTTAATTATCAGCGCACAAGATTGTGGTACGACTAGCGGGCTAGCAATGACTCCAATTATTGATGGCGTAAACGTAGTTGAATCGTTATCTGAGCGTGTTTTGGGGCGAGTTGTTGCTATCGACGTTATGGATAAGTCGGGTGAAAATATCGTTGCACCAAAAGGCACGTTAATTGATGAAGATTGGGTCGTGGTGCTTGAAAAAGCGGGTATTGATCATGTTTTGGTACGTTCAATTATCACTTGTGAAAATCGTCACGGTGTTTGTGCCGCTTGTTATGGACGTGATTTAGGTCGTGGACATTTAGTTAATATTGGTGAAGCTGTTGGTGTTATTGCAGCGCAATCAATTGGTGAACCTGGTACGCAGTTAACGATGAGAACATTCCATATTGGTGGTGCTGCTTCTCGAGATGTTGCTATTAGTAAAGTCGAAGTAAAATCTGAAGGTACTGTTCGATTAAGTAATTTAAAAAGTGTCGTTAATCGCGAAGGAAATTTAGTTGCAGTTTCTCGTTCAGGCGAGGTAGTTGTAATGGATGAATACGGTCGTGAACGTGAACGTTATAAAATCCCTTATGGTGCGGTACTTTCTAAAAAAGAAGGTGAAAGAGTTGAAGCAGGCGAAGTTATCGTTAATTGGGATCCATTTACACATCCTGTTATTACAGAAGTGGACGGGATTGTTGAGCTAAATGCTTTTGTTAATGGTGTCACTGTTCAATCACAATTAGATGCAATAACGGGTTTGACAGATTTAGTAGTTATCGATCCTAAGCAGCGGGGTAGTGCAGGTAGAGAATTGCGTCCAATGGTAAAATTACTCGATGTCGGTGGTAACACAATTTATTTGCCCGGCACTGAAATTCCAGCACAATACTTTTTACCAACAGGTGCTATTGCTAGTATTAAAGACGGTGGCGAAGTAAAAATTGGTGACGTTTTAGCTCGTATTCCGCAAGAATCTAGTAAAACTCGTGATATTACAGGTGGTTTACCGCGTGTTGCAGATTTATTTGAAGCTCGCAAAACGAAAGATCCTGCTATTCTCGCTGAGGCTACTGGTATTATTTCGTTTGGCAAAGAAACTAAAGGCAAACAACGAGTTTCTATCACAGATGCGAGCGGTGAACAATTTGAAACTTTAATTCCTAAATGGCGACATATCACTGTATTTGAAGGTGAACAGGTAGAAAAAGGTGAAACTATTGCAGAAGGTGAATTAACACCTCATGATATTTTGCGTTTACGTGGTGTGGAAGAATTGGCTAATTATTTAGTCAAGGAAATACAGGATGTATACCGTTTGCAAGGTGTTAAAATCAACGATAAGCACATTGAGGCTATTATTAGACAAATGTTGCGGAAAGTTGAGATTACTGCCTCAGGTGATAGTAGTTTCTTGAAAGGTGAGCAGGTAGAACGTGCAGCAATGCGTGAAGAAAATGATCGTATTGAAGCAGATGGTAAAATTCCTGCCAGTTACGATTCTGTGTTGTTAGGCATTACAAAAGCTTCATTAGCTACAGAATCTTTCATTTCAGCTGCTTCATTCCAAGAAACTACAAGAGTACTTACCGATGCAGCAGTTCGTGGGCTAAGTGACAATTTGCAAGGCTTAAAAGAAAATGTAATTGTTGGACGATTGATTCCAGCTGGTACAGGTTTAGCGTATCATGAAAATAGAAGGCAGCGCTTTATGTTATCTGAAGTTAAAAATGAGGGAGATTTGATTACGTCTATCGATATAGATGATGTTGAAGAAGCTCTTAAACAAGCGTTGAATATTTAGGCTTGACCTAATGTAGAATAGCCAGTATCATTACCTACTAAAGTCAGCCACCGCACTTCGCTTAAGATGAAGTTAGTTAGTTGCGTTTTGGTAGGTTATTTCATTGATCTGACAGTTAAAAAATATTTCGGAGTAAAAGTATGGCCACAATCAATCAGTTGGTTCGCAAGCCCAGAGCTAAGAAAGTTGAAAAAAGTAATGTGCCTGCATTGGAAGCATGCCCACAGCGAAGAGGCGTTTGTACGCGTGTTTACACTACAACACCAAAAAAGCCAAACTCCGCACTTAGAAAAGTGGCTCGCGTTAGGCTTACTAATGGAGCTGAGGTTAGTAGTTACATCGGCGGTGAAGGTCATAATCTGCAGGAACATTCTGTAGTGTTGATTCGTGGTGGTCGTGTTAAAGATTTGCCTGGTGTGCGTTATCACGTCGTTCGTGGTAGTTTGGATGCTTCTGGTGTAAGTAATAGAAAATGCGGTCGTTCTAAATATGGCACTAAACGCCCTAAAGGTTAATTGGTAAGTAAATGTCAAGAAGAAGAGTAGCTACAAAAAGAGAAATCATTCCTGATCCACGATTCGGCAGCGTAATGTTGACCAAATTCATGAATATGATTATGGAAAGTGGTAAGAAGTCAGTTGCCGAAAGTATTATTTATGGCGCGTTAGATACAATCGAACGCAAAGGTCATGAAGCACCGTTAGATATTCTTTCTAAAGCATTGGAAAATGTTCAGCCTCGCGTGGAAGTGAAATCACGTCGCGTTGGTGGTGCAACGTATCAGGTACCTGTAGAGGTTCGCCCAGCTCGTCGTTTGGCATTATCGATGCGTTGGTTGATTGATGCTTCGCGCAAAAGAAATGAACGCACTATGGCAGCTAAGTTGGCAGGCGAATTGATGGATGCGTTTGAAAGTCGTGGTTCAGCTGTGAAAAAACGCGAAGATACTCATCGTATGGCTGAAGCAAATAAAGCATTCTCGCATTACCGTTGGTAAGAGGTTAATTGGTCGTTGTGGCACGCAAAACACCGATAGAAAAATATCGTAACATTGGCATCATGGCGCACATTGATGCAGGCAAGACCACGACGACTGAGCGAATTTTGTATTACACAGGTGTTTCCCATAAAATGGGAGAGGTTCACGACGGTGCAGCCGTTATGGACTGGATGGTGCAAGAGCAAGAGCGCGGTATAACGATTACGTCAGCTGCGACCACTTGTTTTTGGAGTGGGATGCGGGGGCAGTACGATCAGCATCGTATTAATATTATTGATACACCTGGACACGTTGATTTTACCATCGAAGTTGAGCGATCACTACGAGTCTTAGATGGTGCTTGCGTCGTATTCTGTGCTGTTGGTGGTGTCGAGCCACAATCCGAAGCGGTGTGGCGACAGGCTGATAAATATGAAGTTCCTAGATTGGTTTTTATTAATAAGATGGATCGCACTGGGGCTGATTTTTTTGGCACAGTTGAGCAGATAAAGGTCCGTTTAGCTTCAAACCCCGTTTTATTGCAATTGCCGATAGGCAAAGAGGAAGGGTTTAAAGGGGTTGTTGACTTGGTTAGTATGAAGTCTATTTATTGGCATGATGCCAACACTGGTACTACATTTGACGAGTTAGACATTCCTTCTGAGTTGCTTATGGAGGCTGCAAAGTGGCGAGAAGCTCTCATTGAAGCTGCAGCCGATGCAAATGAGGAGTTGACAGATAAATATCTGGAAGTTGGTTCTCTGACTAATGATGAGATTAAATATGGTATTCGTACATTAACAGTTGCAAATAAAATTGTCCCTGTTTTTTGCGGAACTGCCTTTAAAAACAAAGGTGTTCAGACCTTACTTGATGCAGTGATTGAATATCTACCAGCACCAACGGATATAAAACCTACTCGATGTCTTTTAGAAAACGGTGTTTCAGAATCTGTCAGGGTTGCAAGTGATTCAGAGCCTTTTTCAGCATTGGTATTTAAAATTTCAACTGATCCTTTTGTGGGTATGTTGACATTTTTTAGAGTTTATTCAGGTGTTTTAGCTGTTGGCGACACCATTTTTAATGCTACAAAAATGAAGCGTGAACGAATCGGAAAAATTGTTCAGTTGCACGCAAATAGCCGTGAAGAAGTAAAAGAAGTTTTTGCTGGTGATATTGCGGCGATTATCGGTTTAAAAGACGTTACTACTGGTGACACGCTTTGCGATATGAAGGCACTGATTATCTTGGAAAAGATAATTTTCCCAGAGCCTGTTATTTCAATTGCAATTGAGCCAAAAACTAAAGCCGACGAAGACAAAATAGCTTCTGCGTTAGAGCGATTGGCACAGGAAGATCCCTCTTTTAAGACTAGTGTTGATCCTGATTCAGGGCAGTTAGTTATTTCTGGAATGGGCGAATTGCATTTAGACATTATCGTCGATCGCATGAAGCGTGAGTTTAATGTTGATGCGAGCATCGGTTCGCCACAAGTTGCTTATCGTGAAACAATTGGTAGCGTCTTTGAGCAAGAGACGGAATTTTCACGCCAAATGGGCGCGAAAGCACAATACGCTCACATTAAATTACGATTGGAACCGTTAGAACGCGGTTTAGGCTATCAATTTGTAAGTGACGTACCAAAAGCGGCTGTGCCAGCTGAGTATGTTCAAGCGGTTGATAAAGGAATTCAAGATCAGCTTCGTGGTGGTATTTTAGCGGGCTATACTGTTTTGGATGTAAAGGCAACATTGCTTGATGGTTCTTATCACGATACTGATTCTAATGAATCTGCTTTTCGTACAGCTGGGGCGATGTGTTTTAGAGATGGTGCTAAAAATGCCAACCCCATTTTATTAGAGCCAATGATGAGTGTTGATGTAATTACTCCTGAGGATTACATGGGAGATGTTGTTGGTGATATTAGTAAGCGACGCGGTGTTATTCAGTCAATAAAAGATAGCGCGTCTGCAAAAATGATTAACTGCGAAGTGCCGTTGTCGGAAATGTTTGGTTATGCCACCGATTTGCGTTCTTTATCGCAAGGGCGAGCGACCTACAGTATGCAGTTTGAAAAATACAGTGAAGTGCCATTGCATATTGCTGAAACAATCATTAAAAGATTTTTATAAATTTGAATTATTTTTAAGGTGTAACTCATGGCTAAAGAAAAATTTTCGCGTAGCAAACCACACGTTAACGTTGGTACAATTGGTCACGTTGATCATGGTAAAACTACTTTAACAGCGGCATTAACAACTGTTATGGCTAAATTGCACGGTGGTGCAGTAAAAGCATTTGATCAAATTGATAACGCTCCTGAAGAAAGAGCGCGTGGTATCACCATTGCTACTTCGCACGTTGAATATGAATCAACACAGCGTCATTACGCTCATGTTGACTGCCCAGGTCACGCCGATTATGTAAAAAACATGATCACAGGTGCAGCGCAAATGGACGGCGCGATTTTGGTTTGTTCAGCTGCTGATGGTCCAATGCCACAAACTCGCGAACATATTTTGTTGTCACGCCAAGTTGGTGTTCCATATATTGTTGTTTTCTTAAACAAAGCAGATATGGTTGACGATGAAGAGTTGATTGAATTGGTTGAAATGGAAATTCGTGAATTATTAGATATGTACGAATTCCCAGGCGATGACACACCAATTATTCGTGGTTCAGCATTACTTGCTTTACAAGGTGACGAAAGCCCAATTGGTGCACCGTCAGTTGTGAAATTAGTTGAAGCGTTAGATTCTTATATTCCACTGCCAGAGCGTGCTGTTGACGGCGCATTCTTAATGCCAATCGAAGACGTATTTTCAATTTCAGGTCGCGGTACTGTTGTTACTGGTCGTATCGAACGCGGTGTAATTAAAGTTGGTCAAGAAGTTGAAATCGTAGGTATTCGTCCAACTGTTGTTACGACTTGTACTGGCGTTGAAATGTTCCGTAAATTGTTGGATCAAGGTGAAGCAGGCGATAACGTAGGTTTATTGTTGCGTGGTACAAAACGTGATGACGTTGAACGTGGTCAAGTTTTAGCGCACAAAGGCACCATCAAACCACACGCTTATTTTAATTCTGAAATCTATATTTTGTCTAAGGATGAAGGTGGTCGTCATACCCCGTTCTTCAATGGTTATCGTCCACAGTTCTATTTCAGAACAACTGATGTAACGGGGGCAGTAGAATTGCCAGAAGGCGTTGAGATGGTAATGCCTGGTGATAATATTTCGGTAAAAGTGAAATTGATTTCACCTATTGCTATGGAGGAAGGGTTGCGTTTTGCAATTCGTGAAGGCGGGCGCACAGTAGGTGCCGGCGTTGTTGCATCGATCATCGAGTAAAAATTATGTCTAATCAAACTATCAGAATCCGATTGAAATCATTCGATCATAAGTTAATTGATCAGTCGGCTAGTGAGATAGTAGAAACAGCAAGAAGAACTGGTGCCCAAGTTAAGGGACCCATTCCATTGCCTACTAAAAAAGAACGTTTCACCGTATTAGTATCACCGCACGTCGATAAAGATGCGCGTGACCAATATGAATTAAGAACCTACAAAAGGCTGCTAGACATTGTTGAGCCTACTGATAAAACAGTGGACGCTTTAATGAAATTAGATCTTGCAGCTGGTGTGGATGTTCAAATTAAGTTGAATTAAGAATAGAGGAATTGGCAAATGTCAATAGGTCTTATTGGTCGTAAATGTGGTATGACCAGAGTCTTTTGTGAGGATGGAGCATCGATTCCGGTGACTGTATTGCAAATTGACTCAAATAGAGTGACACAGGTTAAAAGTCTTGAAATAGATGGTTATCGCGCAATTCAAGTTGCTGCTGGCGATAAAAAAGCGTCAAAAGTAACTAAGGCGATGGCTGGTCATTACGCTGCTGCTAATGTTACTGCTGGTCGTGGTCTTTGGGAATTTAGACTTGAAGATGGTGAGGGTTCTGAACTAAATTTAGGTTCTGAATTGCCATTAAGTATTTTTTCTGAAGGTCAAGTGATTGACGTACAAGGTCAGAGCATCGGTAAAGGTTTTGCTGGTGGTGTGAAAAGACATCATTTCAGTATGCAAGATGCAACTCACGGTAACTCATTGTCGCATCGTGTATTGGGTTCTATCGGTATGTGTCAGACACCAGGTCGCGTTTTTAAAGGTAAAAAAATGGCAGGGCATCTAGGTGCTGCAAAAACAACCATTCAAAACCTGACGATTCATTCGATTGATGCAGAAAGAAAATTAATTTTAGTAAAAGGTGCTGTTCCTGGTGCTAAAGGTGGTGATGTTGTGATTACACCTGCTTCTAAAATGCGGAATAAGGGTTAAGTCATGGGATTGCAAATACCTAAATTAAATGAACAAAATGGTATCCAAGTTAGCGATGCTGTCTTTGGGCAGTCGTACAATGAGACTCTTATACATCAGCTAGTAACCCGTTACTTAGCTGGGGCAAGACAAGGTACAAAGGCACAAAAAACCCGTTCTGATGTAAGTGGCGGTGGGATTAAGCCTTGGAGACAAAAAGGAACGGGGCGAGCTAGATCGGGTACAACTAGAAGTCCGATATGGCGGACAGGTGGTGCTACTTTTGCTGCGAGACCACGCAATTATGATCAAAAACTAAACAAAAAAATGTTCCGTGTGGGCATCCGTTCTATTTTATCAGAACTGTTACGTCAAAATCGTTTGATTATTAGTGCTGAAGTATTAGTAGCTACACCAAAGACAAAATCGTTGCGTGTACAGCTGGACTCTTTTAATTCGAAACGCACGCTAATTGTTGTGAGTGAAGTTGACATGAATCTAGCTCTAGCGTCAAGAAATATTCCTTACGTGGAAGTAGTCGAAGCTGTAAATTTAAATCCTGTTTTGTTAGTTGCTGCCGATAAGGTGATTGTTACACCTAGTGCATTACAGCAGTTAGAGGAGCGTTTAGCATGAGTACGAATTTATACCAGTTAACACGCGTCTTAGTAGCACCAGTGATTTCTGAGAAAAGCACAGTTGTGGCAGAGAAAGATCAACAAATCGTATTTAAAGTTCAAAAGACTGCAACTAAAAAACAAGTAAAGAGTGCTGTTGAAGCAATGTTTAACGTCGAAGTGGATGCAGTGCGTGTGCTAAATGTAAAAGGCAAGCAAAAAAGATTTGGCCGCTCGCTTGGGCAGAGATCAGATTGGAAGAAAGCTTATGTTAAGCTGAAAGCTGGTCATGACATTGAATTTGCATCTGCTTAATTGATATAGAAAAGGACACGGTAAAAATTATGGCGATTGTAAAGTCAAAACCGACCTCCCCTGGATCACGGTTTGTAGTACGAGTTAAAAATGATGATTTGCATAAAGGAAAACCTTTTGCAGCGTTATTAGAGAAAAAAAGCAAGACAGGTGGGCGTAATAACAATGGTCGCATCACTACTAGGCATATCGGTGGTGGTCATAAGCAGCATTACCGTCTGATTGATTTTAAAAGAAATAAAACCGATATACCTGCTGTTGTAGAGCGTTTGGAATACGATCCGAATAGAACAGCTAATATCGCTTTAATTTTGTTCAAGGATGGTGAGCGTAAATACATTATCGCCCCGAAGGGTCTTGAAGCTGGGCAAGAAATCATCTCGGCAGATATTGCTCCTGTAAAACCAGGTAATTGTATGCCTCTTCGCAATATACCAGTAGGTACCACCGTACATTGTGTTGAATTGAAATCTGGTAAAGGGGCGCAAGTAGCTAGAAGTGCTGGAACATCTGTGCAATTAGTTGCGCGTGATGGAATTCACGCCACTCTTCGCTTGAGATCTGGTGAAATGCGTAAAGTGTTAGCCGATTGTCGTGCTGTAATTGGTGAGGTATCTAATTCAGAGCACAGTCTAGCCTCTTTAGGTAAAGCTGGAGCATCCAGATGGCGAGGCGTTAGACCGACTGTACGCGGTGTTGTTATGAATCCAGTTGACCATCCACATGGTGGTGGTGAAGGTCGTACATCAGGTGGTAGACATCCTGTATCGCCTTGGGGTGTTCCAACAAAAGGCTATAAAACAAGAAAAAACAAACGGACTGATAATATGATTATTAGACGTCGTAAGTAAAATAGAGGGGAATCAACGTGCCGCGTTCAATTAAAAAAGGTCCTTTTATTGATCATCATCTCATTAAAAAAATTGAAGATGCTATCAAAATAAGTAGTAGGAAACCGATTAAAACATGGTCTAGACGATCAATGATTATTCCTGATATGCTTGGTCTGACCATTGCAGTACATAATGGTAAGTTACATATTCCAGTTCTCGTTACAGAGAATATGGTTGGGCATAAATTAGGCGAATTTGCACCTACTAGAACCTATAAAGGTCATGTAGCGGACAAGAAATCTAAGTAGGATGAACGATGGAAGTTTTAGCAAAATTAAGTAATGCGCCCTTATCCGCTCAAAAAGCACGGTTAGTTTGTGATCAAATTCGAGGGCTTCCGGTTGAAAAAGCGCTGAATATTTTGAAATTCAGTCCGAAGAAGGCCGCATTCATTGTAAAAAAAATTTTAGAATCAGCAATCGCTAATGCAGAGCATAACGAGAGTGCTGATATTGATGAGTTAAAAGTGTCTACAGTTTTTGTAAATGAAGCCGCGACATTAAAAAGATTCAAGGCAAGAGCTAAAGGTCGTGCGAACCATATCCTTAAAAGAACCTGCCATATCAC
>JBAXMT010000008.1:0-28559 GCA_037134135.1 Methylococcaceae bacterium
AACAAAAAACGCGACCCTAAAAAGTCGCGTTTTTTTGTTTTTGCTTGATAATGGCGCGACACAAACAACGGAGGCTTTTATGATTGAAATTGCATTATTAGAACAACACGTCAGCACCTTAGACGATGATTCATTTTCTAAATTTCGAGCGTGGTTTCACGAATTTGAACAATTGCGCTGGGATAAAAAAATTGAAACTGATTCCAATGCGGGGAAGTTAGATTTTCTTATCAATGCCGCGCTTTCAGAACATCGAGCAGGTAAAACGAGGCAATTGTGAATCACGAAGCAGCTTCAAGTTTTTGGGATTGTTACGACAAATTACCTGTTGATGTTCGCAAACTCGCAGACAAAAATTTTCAGCTACTCAAGAAAAATGCCACACATCCATCGTTACATTTTAAAAAAGTGGGCAAAGTTTGGTCAGCAAGAGTAGGGAGCGATTATCGGGCGGTTGCAACGCGAATTGAAAACGGCTTTTTGTGGGTTTGGATTGGAACTCATACGGAATATGACAAACTGATTTCTTAAACGTGATTTTCAAAAAACAAAAAACGCGACCCTAAAAAGTCGCGTTTTTTTGTAACAAAAAAGAAAAATTTTAAGCAATTAGCCTTTCATTTTTTCTTCGAGTTCTGCTTGTGTCAAATGACGAACGTCATCACCATTGACCATATAAATTAAATGTTCACAAAGATAACGTGAATGATCACCGATGCGTTCCAACGCACGAACTGTCCACAACATATCCATCGAGCGAGTGATGTTGCGGGGATCTTCCATCATTTGCGTAATCAATTGGCGAATAATACTGGCGTATTCCCGATCAACTTGTTCATCACAACGAGTAATATCGGTAATACCTTCAATAGTCATTCGAGCAAAATTATCTAACGCGCTATGAAGCATATCTTTAACCAATCCCGCCATGTGTTTCAACTCATGGTATTGATCAGTACGACCGTCACTACTATTAGAAAGATAAATTGCCATTTTAGCGATACGTTCTGCTAAATCACCAATACGTTCCAACTCGTTAATGATGCGTAATACAACTAATAACAAACGCAAATCAAATGCCGCTGGTTGACGCAATGCGATAATTTGTGTGCATTCGGCATCAATTTCCATTTCCAAATCGTCAATATGGTTATCTTGTTTAATAACCAGTTCGGCAAGCTCCATATCACCTGTCGTTAACGCTTTTACAGCTTGTTCGATTTGTTCTTCAACAAAGCCGCCCATCATCAACACTTTGTTGCGAATGTCTTCTAATTCTTTGTTAAAATTTTCTGAAATGTGGTGCGCTATTTTACTGTTATCCATTTGCTAACCTCTTAAATCGACTGTTCTTTGGTTCAATCGAATTGTTATATCAGCAATGCCTTCGGCTTTTGCAGCAATACTTTCTAATTCATTCGTCACCTTAATTACAGAAACAAGTAAATCTAAATCACAACCTGTAGGTTGATGTAATGCAATAGTGCTAATACATTCAGCATCGATAACTTTTTCAAATTCGTCAACTAAATCATCTTGCTTTAAAACCTCGATTGCCAAATCTATATTGTTTGTCGTAAAGGCTTGTAAAGCTGACGAAAGTTGTTGTTCAACTAAATTTCCCATAGCAACAATTTTGTCGTGAATTGAACTTAATTCTACGTCGAACTTCCGTGAAATGTGTGGTGCTGAGTTAAAACCATCCATAATTTTCTCCTAATTAGCCGTATCGACCTGTAATGTAATCTTCGGTTTGTTTTTTAGTGGGTTTAGTGAAAAGCTGACTTGTTGCGCCCATTTCAATCAATTCTCCCATATACATAAACGCCGTGTAATCTGATACTCGGGCTGCTTGTTGCATATTATGAGTAACGATAACGATGGTGTATTTTTCTTTGAGTTCGTTAATTAACTCTTCAATTTTCAACGTTGAAATTGGGTCTAATGCCGATGCAGGTTCGTCGAGCAATAACACTTCTGGTGCGATAGCAATCGCTCGAGCAATCACCAACCGTTGTTGTTGACCACCTGATAAACCAAGCGCATTATCATTCAAACGATCTTTGACTTCGTCCCACAATGCCGCGCCGCGCAACGATGTTTCAACCGTTTCTTCTAAAATTCTTTTATCGTCAATGCCTTGAATTCTTAAGCCATACGTCACGTTTTCAAAAATAGATTTTGGAAATGGATTCGGTTTTTGAAATACCATGCCGACGCGGCGACGTAATGCTGCAACATTCACAGATTTATCGTAAATGTTATCGTCATGTAGCAAAATTTTCCCCTCAATCGTAACATTATCAACCAAATCATTCATGCGGTTGATGCAACGCAACAATGTCGATTTACCACAACCTGAAGGACCAATAAATGCAGTCACTTTTTTCTTAGGCATTTCCATATTGATACCATGTAATGCCTGTTTGCCGCCATAAAACAATTTGAGATTTTCGACTTTAATGCACGGTTCAACAGGATCATCGTGTTTATGCGTGCTGCGTAAAATCGAACTCGCATCAAAACTATGCGAGCGAGGCTCTGGTGTACTCATGATTTTTTATCCTTCTAACGCGCGGTATTTTTCGCGCAAGTGATTACGAATAAGAATAGCCGCTAGATTTAAACCAATAATAACTAAAACTAGCAGTAACGACGTGGCATAAACTAACGGACGAGCGGCTTCCACATTTGGACTTTGAAAACCAACATCGTAAATATGGAAACCCAAGTGCATAAATTTACGGTCTAAATGCAAAAATGGATAATTGCCATCGAGCGGTAACGTCGGGGCTAATTTCACCACACCGACCAACATTAACGGAGCAACTTCACCTGCGGCACGCGCTACAGCTAAAATTAAACCAGTCATCATAGCGGGACTTGCCATCGGTAAAACTGTGCGCCAAAGTGTTTCAATTTTAGTCGCACCTAGCGCTAAACTACCTTCACGAATCGCTTTTGGTACTCGCGCCAAACCTTCTTCTGTCGAAACAATCACGACTGGCAACGTCAATAATGCCAATGTAATTGAAGCCCAAAGCAAACCAGGTGTTCCGTAAACAGGGGCTGGCGCAGATTCTGGAAACAATAGCGCGTCGATATTGCCGCCTAAAATGTAAACGAAAAATCCTAAACCAAACACACCGTAAACAATCGACGGTACACCTGCTAAATTATTTACCGCAATCCGAATCAAACGTGTCGTGAAACCTTGTTTAGCGTATTCACGCAAATACACCGCCGCAATCACACCGAATGGCGTAACAATAATCGACATCATGATAACCATCATAATCGTGCCGAAAATCGCTGGAAAAATACCACCTTCTGTATTTGCTTCGCGTGGATCTTCGCTTAAAAATTCACCCAACTTTTTAAAGTAATGACCGATTTTAGCAAATACGCCCATTTTGTTTGGCTGTGTGACTTCGACTATTTTTGCGAGTGGAATCACTAACTCCGCACCGCTTTCCGTAGTTGCTACCAAACTATCACGACGAATTTGTTGATGTAACTCAGTGAGTTGTGTTTGATAACGTTTGTAATCTACATCGTAAGCCGCTTTTTTATCCGCAAATTCTTTGGCTGTTTCAGCATTCCAAGCGTGTTTTAGTTCAAGCGCACGTTGTTTCAATCGCAGCTGCTCTAAAGCGTAGTTAATTGCACCAAGTTCTTTTTTCTCTAAATGTGTAATTTGCTCATGCAATTTCAACACAGCTTGCAAACGTTCTTGCAAAGCAGTCCACATTTTGTCACCTGTCACAACAACGTTATCGCTTTCTTTTATCGCAGTAAGTTGTCCATAAAAATTACCCCATTCGCGACGCTCGACCAAAATCATGTCTTCGGGAGTGCTAGTCGCTTTAATATGGCGTTCTTGAATCCAACGGAAATCAGAACCTGTCAAGTCACGGTTCCCTGTTTTGACAAGATATTGAATTAAAACATCTTCATTATCTGCCATTATGAAACCAGTGGATTTCGCCATCAACGCAGGTGTGACGGTGGTATCAACGTGTTCACCAATAATGGTTTTTACTTGTCCATCGTCTTCTTGATAACTCATCGACACAATCGGCGATGCCCAAAAATGTCCCGCACCACGCATAGCTATTAAGCCTAGTACGCCAATTACCATAATTAAGCAGGTACTTACTGCAGCGGCATTTAGCCAAATCCACGGACTACCGCTTTTAAACCAAGATTTAATCATTTTCAATGCTCATAATTTATTACAGTGAACTGTATTTTTCGCGTAACCGCTGACGCACAACTTCCGCCAATGTGTTAAACACAAACGTGAACATAAATAGCACTAATGCCGCTAAAAATAACACCCGATAATGCGTACTATCGACTTCGGATTCGGGCATTTCAACCGCGATATTCGCCGCCAATGTTCGCATTCCTTGAAAGACACTCAAGTCCATCACTGGCGTATTTCCCGTCGCCATCAATACAATCATCGTTTCACCAACAGCGCGACCAAAACCAATCATAATCGCTGAAAAAATACCTGGGCTGGCGGTCAATAAAACGACGCGAATCATGGTTTGCCAAGGTGTTGCACCTAATGCCAACGAACCCACAGTTAAATGTTTCGGCACACTGAAAATCGCATCTTCGGAAATCGAGAAAATTGTCGGCACTACCGCAAAACCCATTGCAATCCCAACCACTAAAGCATTTCGTTGATCATAGCCGATTCCAAATTCACTTTTAAACCAGTCGCGTAACGTGCCATGAAATAAAGCAGTTTCTAATGGCACGCTAATGCTAAACGCAAACCAACCACTGATTAAAATGACAGGAATCAATATCGCGCCTTCCCAACCTTCAGGAATTTTTTGGCGAAATGTTTCAGGCAAATTTTGGAATGTAAGCGCAAACAAAATTACACCCATCGGCACGACCACGAGCATGGAGAATAAACCCGATAAATGTTCTTCAATAAATGGTGCAAGCCATAAACCTGCTAGAAATCCTAAAATCACCGTTGGCAACGCGCCCATGATTTCAATAGCTGGTTTTGTATAAACTCGCATTTGGGGGGACATGAAATACGCAGTATAAATTGCGCCCATCAAAGATAATGGAATCGCTACCAACATCGCATAAAACGCAGCTTTCAACGTACCAAATACTAAAGGTGTCAAACTGTATTTAGGCTCAAAATCGTTACTTGCAGAAGACGATTGCCAAATGTAAGCGGGTTTCGGATAACTTTCGTACCAGACTTTTTGCCACATCGACTTAATAGACACTTCGGGATGTTCGTTATCGACTTTCCAAAAATGAATTTTGCCATCGTTGTTTTGAAACACTAACGCATTTGCGCGGGGCGATAAAATCACCGAAACAGGTGCAGCATTGCCAATCGGTTCTTTAATCAATTCGCGTTCAGCCGTTGAATGATAAATCCCCATTCCACCAACAGAATCAACCGTTACAAAACCTTTTCGACGTTGCTCAGTGTTAATCGCAATCACAGGTTTTTCAGACACTTTGAAAGAACGAATTCGTTGCATTGCAGGTTTATTCAGCGCATCTTTTACCAAACTCCATTGCGACACTAAACCACTCGAATCACCGACCATTAACGACAAATCGCCGTTCAAAAAGCTAAGGCTGGTAATTTTTTGTCCAGCTTCCACCACGTTTAAATGCTGTTTAATTTCAGGCGCATTTTTTTTGCTGATGTCGATAAAACTCAAACTGCCGTCGTCACTTACCAAAAACAAATTGCGGTCTTCTTTATCCACCAAAATATCAGTGATATTGCCAGCTGGCATATCAAGAAAAGAATCGGTGCGAACCAAACTAGCTTCATCACCAAACAACGATTGTTCTTTTTCAAAACTACTAATACGAATTTTTTCAGCGGTTTTCGCCACAATCGTGGTCGAACCTTCACCCACTTTAAACGCAATTTTTTCTAACGCTGCGCCAGTGTCATCAATCACTAAAGGTGTTTCACCGAGCGGATATTTCAATGACGGTGTAATCACACGTTTATCACCGTTAAATGTAACTTTATATTGATGCTTAACAATGACCGCTTGACCGTTCGATAAACCATAAATGATTGAACCTTCGCCAACAGGACTGCCCTGAGCAATACTTTTTATTTCCACGCCTTCTGGCAACAAAATGTTTTTTTGCGACAATGTTTTACCTGTTTTCGCTTCAAAGAAAACGACTTGTCCTTTGTCGGTGAAACGCGCTGCGATTTCATTTTGTTCTTCAATCGCTAAAAATAAAGTCTTTCCTGCATTTTCTTCAGGAATTGGATACTGCGCGACAGATTCGGCAGATGCGGATAAAAAAAGTGGGTACACCACATAAAGTAGGTAAAAGAAAATTACTACAATGGCAAAAATAACGCTCAAACCACCTGCAACCACCGCACGACGCATAATTGCATCTTTTAGTAATCGCCATTTTTCGTAAGCAGAAGTGGTCGCTGTATTCAGCGAAGATTGCGTCATCGAATTATTTATTTCAGACATAAGTTCTTTTTCAAAAAGTTCAAGGCAAAAAGCGTAAGGAAAGGAATGTTAAATTCACTTAAACCTCACGCCTTGGAAGGGTTACGCCTTGTTTTATTTTAACTTAGCTAACTCTTTTTCAACCACTTTGGCCGGTAATGGAATATAGCCGTCTTTAATTACGACTTGTTGACCTGTTTTAGATAGCACCATTTTTACAAATTCGTTTTCTAAAGGAGCCAAAGGCTGATTTGGTTTTTTATTCACATAAACGAATAAATAACGAGTTAATGGATAGGTGCCATTAACCGCATTTGCTGGAGTTGCTTCGACGAAAGTAGTTGAACCTTTTTTCGCTAAAGGCACCATTTTCACGCCTGAAGTCGTATAACCCATGCCTGAATAACCCACGCCATTGGCAGATGAAGTAACTGATTGAACCACTGATGCAGAGCCTGGTTGTTCGTTCACATTATTTTTGAAATCGCCTTTACAAAGCGCGTGGTCTTTGAAATAACCGTAAGTCCCCGAAACCGAGTTACGTCCGTAAAGTTGGATGCTTTTTGTTCCCCAAGCTGCTACGCCAGCATCGCCCCAAGTATTGATTTCTTGTGCGCCGCCACATTTTAATGTGCTAGAGAAAATCGCATCAACTTGTTCCATCGTCAACCCTTTAATTGGGTTGTCTTTATTGACCATAACTGCCAAGGCATCGACTGCAACAGGGATTGCTGTTGGTTTATAACCATATTTACTTTCAAAGGCTTCCAATTCATCGTCCTTCATTTCACGACTCATTGGTCCCAAATTTGACGTACCTTCAGTCAGAGCGGGTGGTGCAGTTGAAGAACCTGCTGCTTGAATTTGAATGTTGACGTTTGGATAAACGCGATTGAATTCTTCTGCCCATAAAGTCATTAAATTTGCCAATGTGTCTGAACCAACACTTGATAAGTTTCCTGCAACGCCACTGGCTTTTTGATAAGCAGGGATACCTGCATCTACAGTTTGAACAGCACTTGCAGATACGCTAACTAAACTTGCTGATAGACCCATTGCTGCCAATAATAATTTATTTTTGAAAATGTTTTTCATGCTGAAATCTCGAAATATGAAATGAATTTGGGTGAAATTTGAAATTATTATGAGAATCTAAAGTGACAGGATTATTACGATACCATTTTGACTTTACTCAAAACCTGAGAAAGTAAATTGGCTTCACCTGTAATTAAAGAATGTGCATCTGTTTCACGTCGAAGCCAAGTAAATTGACGTTTTGCAAGCTGGCGGGTAGCAATAATTGCTTTTTCTGTCATCGTTTCTAAATCATATTCGCCATGAAAATATGCCCACGCCTCTCGATAACCAACCGCTCGAATTGCAGGTAATTTATCGTCTAAATCGCCCCGCAAATACAGCTTTTCGACTTCCGCTAAAAATCCTTGCGCCAACATTGCGTGAAAACGTTGCGCGATAATGTCATGTAAAACCTTTCGATCTTCGGGGGCAATAATGAATTTTTTAATCGAATAAGGCAGCGCATTTTGTTCGCTTTCGTTAAAACAATCACTCAACGGCTTACCTGTTAATTCAAAAACTTCCAACGCACGTTGTACACGTTGCGGGTCATTTGGATGAATTCGATTGGCGGATTGTAAATCTACTTTTGCTAAACGTTGGTGTAACGCTACATTTCCATCACGCGCCAAATCAGCATCTAAACGCGCACGAATTTCAGCATTTGCAGGTGGCAATTCAGCTAACCCTTTGGTAAGCGCATTGAAATACAGCATCGTGCCGCCAACCAAAATCGGCAATTTTTCACGCGCAGTAATATCCGCCATTAACGCTAACGCTTTATTACGAAATTGTCCTGTTGAAAAAGATTCGCTTGGTTCCAGAATATCAATCAAATGATGTGGAATTCCGCCGCGTTCGTCTAAAGTTGGTTTCGCAGTGCCAATATCCATACCTTTAAAAACTAGCGCGGAATCGACACTGATAATTTCACCATTCAAGGCTTGCGCGAGTTGTACCGCCAACGCAGTTTTACCCGAGGCGGTAGGTCCCATGAGTAAAATTGCGGGTGGCAAAATTTGAGATTGCATTACAAATAGTTGTAAGCAAATTTGGCGATTTGAGAATATGACGTGTCGCCAATGAAAAACTCTGACCAACGACTTGGATCGAATTTAATATCTTCACTGTCCCATTTAAATAGTTTAATTAAACTCTCCATGAGTTTTTTATCCATATAAATGTAATTCATTGCTACGCGATTACTCATCAAAATTGGATTGTAATTATCTTCCGTCCGTCGCACGATAAAACAACCTGAACGATATAAACTATACAAAATTTTAAATACGGATGATTGATCATCTGGATCAAATGCAAGAATTTTAGTAATTTGTTCTGAGGCGGCTTTTAAGCCCACACCACCATAAGGTTCACTTTCAGCTAACAAAATATCTAATTGTTTATAAATTTTTTCACGTTGCGCGTGTAGTGGAAAATCATTTTTCAAGCTCAATTTTGTTTTTATAAAACTGTTATAAATCCGTTTCATATCTTCAGGCGGAATAGCGGCTTGTTGCGCTTGTTGCCCTTTAAAATTATCAATCGCGGCTTCATTTTCTTGACTATTACATGACAACACGGGATCTAAATCGCCCGTATGACGTGGCGTAATGGCAATCATGCCGCGTTTTTCTACTAATCGACACAAATCGCCAAAGCCTTGAAATGATGAATAACCTGTGAAATCAACGGCTCGACTACTTTTAATCGCAGCGGCAATAGTCGATTGATTAGTTTTCAAACCATTTGCGGTGTTGTAAGTCACTTTTTCAATTAATACATCAATCAAGCTATTTTCATCATCTGCCACGCTGGATTCAGATTTTCGGACACCGTATTCATTTTTACCAAAATCTTCGTGATAATAAAAAATATCACACGCACTTCGGTACAGTTCACCCACCGTTGTTTTTGTGCTGCCAATACCAATAATGGTTTTGCCGATTTCTTTGAGCTTTGAAAATACAGGCATGTAATCACGATCGTTTGCAATGACTGCAAAGATGTTGATGTCAGGATGCGTGTATGCAACTGAAATAGCTTCAATCGCTAACCGAATATCCGAAGTATTTTTATAACCGTTGTAATACGGAATATCTTCGTGACGAATCAAATTAGCTTGTAGCATTTCTCGTAATTCTTTTTTACGCGCTTCTGAAATGGGTAATTTCATAATGTCACCAAATGAGCGGCGAATACTAATTTCGCCATGTTCAGTGAGTTTTTTGATTTCTTTTTTGATGTCTAAAGGCAAATCGTCATCCAGACAAAAGCCGACAAAATTATCCAAATCTATAAATAACGCGATTCTATTTTTCTTTTCCATTTGCTTAACCGATATGTGATTAAAAATTGAATTCCCTTATTGTGAAAATTATCACATTGAATTCGTGTCCTATTATGTGGACGATTTGAACATTCGACAACTGATGCTATTAAAAAATTAATGTGCTGTGAGTTGAAAAAACTCACAATAACCGCTAATCACACATTTATCACACAATGGTTTACGCGCCACACAGGTATAACGTCCGTGCAAAATTAACAAATGATGTGCATCTTGTTTAAATTTTTCGGGAATCACACGCAATAATTCTTTTTCAACCGCCAGTACCGTTGTTGCGTGAGCTAAACCGATACGATTGGCAACACGAAAAATATGCGTATCAACTGCAATGGTTGGTTCACCAAATGCGGTATTCAATATAACATTCGCTGTCTTGCGTCCAACCCCCGCTAAGTTTTCCAATTCGACACGCGTTCGTGGAACTTCGCCATCATGTAATTCAAGTAGGCATTGACACAATGCCATAATATGCGTGGCTTTCGTGTTAAATAATCCAATCGTCTTAATGTAACTTTTTAAACCTTCTTCACCAAGTGCTAAGATTTTTTTAGGTGTATTCGCAACGGAAAATAATAATTTCGTCGCTTTATTTACACTTTTATCCGTCGCTTGTGCGGATAAAACGACAGAAATTAAAAGTTCAAAATGACTACAATAAACCAATTCGGTCGTTGGTTTTGGAATAGCGAGAGCGAGTTGTTCAAATAATCGAGAAATGTTTTGAGTGGTCATGAAGTAAAGGTTTGAGTGTAAGAAATAAAAGCTTCAAATTTTTTATAAGCCTCACCATTCACAATAACTTCGTTCGCTTTCGCAACACCTTCAGCAAGTGAATCAGTTAAATTTGCCGCATAAATTGCCGCGCCTGCATTGAGTAAGACGATATTTTTCGCGGCTTCTGTTTGATTATTGAGAACATTTTTGAGCATTGCTAGACTTTCTTCCGCATTTTTAATCGCAATAATGTCTAAATCTGCTCGAGGTAAATTAAATTGTTCAGGCGTAATCGTGTAATTGGAAACTACGCCATTTTTTAATTCAGCGACGTGCGTTTCACAGGCAATACTAATTTCGTCTAAGCCATCTTCGGCACTGACAACTAAAACGTGTTTACTGCCTAATTTGTTAAAAACGTGTGCTAATGGTTCAATCCATTTTTTATCAAACACACCAATCAATTGATTTTCAACTTTCGCAGGATTTGAGAGTGTTCCCAACAAATTAAACATTGTTCGCACACCCAAATTTTTACGCACGTTTCGAGTATATTGCATTGCACCGTGATAATTTGGTGCAAATAAAAAACCGATACCCAAAACACGCACGCATTGAGCGACTTGTTCGGGTGATAAATTCAAATTCACACCCGCTAATTCCAAAACATCTGCGCTACCACAACAACTCGAAACAGAACGATTACCGTGTTTTGCAACTTGCCCGCCCGCTGCTGCGACAACGAATGCACTCGTTGTCGAAATGTTAAATGTATTCGCGCCATCGCCACCCGTACCACAAGTATCAATAACGTGATTGCCTGTAATTTCAATGGGGGTTGCGAGTTCACGCATTACTTCAGCGGCAGCGGTGATTTCATCAATCGTTTCGCCTTTGGAACGCAAAGCACATAAAAATCCTGCGATTTGCGCGTCATTTGATTCGCCACTCATGAAAAATTGCATTGCTGCCCGCATTTCTTCTGATGTTAAATTTTCGTGATTGAGAAGTTTTTCTAAAAGTATCGTTAGCATAATTATTTCATTTGGAATTGAGTTGAATCAACATTTCAAGCATAGACAAAACGCACAAAGCATCTTGAATCATATTATGACAATGTTGCTTACTTTTTGTCGCTTCGACAATTAGACGTGAACTTAAACATAAACGTAACGCACTTTTTTCATCACCACACATAACAGGTTGACCAATTTGGCAATGCGGTTCTTGTTGCGGTAATTTTTGATAACACGCTAACGTTTCGGCGCGGGAAAGTGGCAAATTATTCCACAAGAGTAAAAACGGAAAAATCGTTGGCAAACAATCCCACATCGAAACATCAATTAAATCGTCACGATTTAACACAGGAACAGATAGTGAATTAAAATAAGGCGAATCAACCAAGTAACTTTCAATTACCTTAGAAAACTCGAGAATTACCGATTGAATTTGAATATCTGTCAAAACACAAAATCGGCGATATTCATTTAACGCCACTTCCATTCGTAACATTAAACCAAAATTTGGTTCTTCAGATTCTGAATAAAGTGTCACTGTTGGTGGCAAAATTAAAATCCCCGAAAACGACGGCGCGGTGAGGAATTTCGACCCCGTCAACGCAATCATAAAATTGTGTTGCAAATAGGCTTTTAATGTCGCCGAACAAAGTCGAAATTGGCACGCATCAACTAATACATTTAAACGTGTTTCATATTGATTTTTTAATTGAATTGCACATTTCGGACTTGGCGCAATCATGCCAGTTTTAGATTGGTCAATTAGCACTAAAAGTACATTTCGTCTTTGTTCAATACCTTGCTGAACAAGCGCAATAACGTCAGCATCAATTTCTGAAATAGCACGCGGAAAACCGTCAGCAAAACGAAGCGCAACAGACACAATTTTAATACCTCTACCCTGCCCTAACGCTACTTCAACACCGCTGCCTGTTTCATTACCTTCCATCATAATAATCAGTGTATTTGGAGCGACTTGATTTGCAATAAATGCGTGTAAATCTGTTCCAGATGGTGAAAAAATTAACGGTGTATTGTCTGGCAATCCAATCAATTCACGCCATTCCGATTTTTGGCGAAAAACTTCTTGAGTGTATAAAGTTCCAACTGGAACGCTGTTTAAGGCTTGATTTAATCGTATTCGTAAATTATCAGCTACCGCAAAACTTTGATTAGAAATTGTGGTTGCAGTGGATGAACTAAATGACAATATCTCGTCGTTAGGTGTACAAGTGCAACCGTATTTATTCACATCTTGTGCATTTAATGCCAACCGCTCATCACCACCCGAAATCAAAAGTTGTGCAGTAGTTAATTTCAAATTCATTTAGTGAACCAAAAGCGAAAAACGTGACATAAATTACCGTTGTTTGAATTAGCGATTGAAATAACTTAAAAAATCAATCTCGCAAAAGATTATTATAACGTATCAAGATTGAAAGCAATTCATCAAGCGATGGAATGTTACTTTAAATGTGAAAACTAATTATCAGTGAAGATAATCCTAAACTTAGGTAAAATCCGCACTTTCAATACTTTCCTACTGTAATAATTTACTCATGAGAATACTAATTTTAGGGGCTGGCGCGACAGGTGCATCTGTAGCAGAAGCCCTAGCTGGTGAAGAAAACGACATTGTTGTGATTGATTTTAGGGCAGATTTACTTGAAGCCTTAAAAGAGCGTTTTGATATTGCGACTGTTACAGGTAATGCCGCGCATCCTAGCGTATTAGAACAAGCTGGAATTAGTACGATGGATATGGTTATTGCCGTCACGGATCGTGATGAAACCAATATGTTGGCGTGTTTAATAATCAACGCGCTTTACAGCAAACCAAAAACCATTGCTCGCGTTCGCGCCATTGATTATCTAAAACATCCGCGTTTATTCAGTGATAAAGGCATTCCCGTTGATATTGTTATCAGTCCCGAACAAATCGTGATGAATTCAATTCGTAATCTCATTGAATTTCCTGGTGTGCTACAAGTATCAGAATTCGCTAATGGGTTGGTGCGATTATTTTCAGTCAAAGTCGTCGCAAATGGTGATTTAACAGGCAAAAAAATCAAAACGTTAAAAGATCGTTTGGTTAATGGAAAAACTCGCGTCGTTGCTATTTTCAGACATGGTGAGCCACTTTGTGTCAATGGCGAAGCAACGATTGAAACTGACGATGAAGTATTTTTTGTTGCACCACGCAAAGAAGTTCGTCGTGTTTTGGAGGAATTAGGTAAATTAGAAGCACCAATTAAACGTATTATCATCGCAGGCGGCGGTCACGTCGGTAAACGTTTAGCAATGGCATTGGAAGATAAACATCAAGTAAAAATCATTGAACGGGACATACATCGCGCAAAAAAAATCGCAAATGATTTAGATGATTCTGTAGTCTTGCTCGGCGATTGCACTGATGAAAAATTATTGTTAGATGAATCCATTGAAGATACAGATTTATTTTGTGCAATTACAAATAATGACGGTGTAAACATTATTTCTGCATCATTAGCAAAAAGTTTAGGCGCACGAAAAACCATTTGCTTACTTAATCATCACACTTATCTCAAATTATTGACTGGTACGAATATCGACGCAGTCGTTTTGCCAAATCAAGAAACGCTGGGCAGCATTTTAAAACATGTTCGGAAAGGTGATGTGGCAGAAGTTAGTTCACTTTGCGGTGGTACGGCAGAGGCAATTGAAGCAGTTGCACATCATAATGGACGCGAAGATTCAGTTGTCGGAAAACGTGTTGATTCAATTAAATTTCCACCTGGCATTGTCATCGGCGCATTGATTCGGAATCACGAAGTTATTGCCCTACATCATGACACCGTTTTTAAAGAAGATGACCATGTCATTATGTTTGCGATGAATAAAAAACTAATTTCGCATATCGAAATGTCTTTCCAACCCATTTTAAACTAAACAAATTCGATGCCTATTATTCTCACGCTTGTGCATATTCTTGGCTTAGTGACGCTTGGCTTTGGTGGCTTAATGACAAGTTGTTTGTTAACGTCTTATTTTACAAATGATGGCGCGACCACGGCTTTTTTAGATGCAACACTGATTATTTTTGCCGCTGGCGGATTGATGTTTATTTCAACATTAAAAATACCTAAAAAATTGTCACGTCAGGCAGGCTTTATGTTGGTAGCAATGACTTGGTCAATTAGCCCAATGATTTGCACGTTGCCGATGTTGTTTTTTATGCCAAATCTGAGTTTTGTTGATGCGTATTTTGAAACAATGTCAGGATTAACAACAACTGGAGCGACAATTTTAAGTGGTTTGGATGCGTTGCCAATGTCGATAAATTTATGGCGGCATGAATTGAACTGGATTGCTGGTATGGGGATTATTATTTTTGCAATTGCGATTTTACCCATGTTGGGTATTGGAGGAATGCAACTTTACAAAGCCGAAACACCTGGCTCGGTAAAAGAATCTGATTTGCCACCACGAATTGCTCAAACAGCAAAAGCCCTTTGGATTGTGTACGCAGGAATTTCGGTAGCGTGTATTATTTCATTGAAAATTGCAGGTATGAGTTGGTTTGACGCAATTTGTCATGCCTTTGCGGCAATGAGTTTGGGTGGAATGTCTACGCACGATAATAGCATTGGTTTTTTTGATTCTGTGCCAATTGAAGTTGTGCTGACCGTTTTTCAATTGATTGCAGCAATTAATTTTGCCACTCATTTTATTGCAATTCGTAAATTTTCATTAAAACCTTATCTGTATGATATGGAAGCAAAAAGTTTTCTCGCTTTAGTGCTAGGTAGTTGTGTTTTAGCCGCAGGTGTTTTGCAATATGAAGGTACTTATCCAGACTTTTGGACTGCATTACGCCACGCGTCATTTAATCTTGTGACGATTGCAACGGATTGTGGATTTGCCAGCCAAGATTTTAATCAATGGCCGATTTTTGTTCCTGTATGGATGCTGTTTTTAAGCTGCTTATCGGCATCTTCAGGTTCGACAGGTGGTGGCATTCGGATGATTAGAACGATTATTTTGATTAAGCAAGCACGACTAGAAATGTTTAAATTCATTCATCCTTTTGCAATTCGTCCAATGAAAATCGGTGACACAGTGATAAGTAATAACATTATCACTTCTGTCATGGGATTTATTTTTCTGTATTTCATTTGTATCGTGATTTTGATTTTTGCATTGTTACTTTCGGGGCTTGATTTTCTTACGTCATTTTCAGCAATTATCGCTTGTTTTAACAACGCAGGACCTGGTCTAAACGTTGTTGGACCAGCTGCGAATTACTCAGCTTTAAGCGATTTTCAAACTGCCGTTTGTACATTTGCAATGTTGCTTGGACGAGTACAAATTTTTTCAATTGTTATTCTGTTTGTGCCTGAGTTTTGGCGCAAATAATTTCCCTTTATTATCTTCAACAAAAACTTATGCCAGAACACGATTGTTTACGACGTTTTTTATTTGAACAGCACGGAATTCGAGGAGTGTGGGTAAAACTCACAGACAGTTGGCAAACCGCGAAACAGCATCAACAACAACCTGATATTGCTGTGCAACAATTGGGGCAAGCGTTGGCTTGCGTATCGATGTTATCGACGACGGTGAAATTCGATGGCGCAATGATTATGCAAGCGCAAAGCGACGGCGCGATTTCAACACTTGTTGCACAAGCAACGAACGAACGTAAAATTCGAGGTGTGGTGAAATGCCATGCACCTGTTAAAGGCGATTCGTTACCAGAATTATTTGGTGAAGGGCGTTTGGTTTTAACGATTGAAGCGGGAAATGGCAAACCATATCAAGGTATCGTACCTTTACAAGGTGAAAATTTAGCGACCGCTTTGCAAATGTATTTTGAGCAATCAGAACAATTGAAAACGCGCTTATGGTTGTTTGCCGATAACAATCATGCCGTTGGCTTGTTGTTACAAGAGTTACCATCAGCAAAAAATCAATCAAATGATTGGGAAACAATTGAAATTTTAGCTGATACTGTCACAGCGAAAGAAATGTTTGAATTGGATTGTCACGAATTGTTATATCGCTTATTTAACGAAGAAGATGTGCGGCTTTTTGATGCCGAAGATGTGGCATTTGAATGTTCTTGCTCGCGTGAACGCATTGAAAAGACATTGCGTGCAATGGGTCAGGAAGAATTACACGCCATTTTGAATGAACAAGAAATTATTGAAGTCACTTGTGAGTTTTGCCATGAATCGTATCGTTTTTATAACGCAGATGTAGATAAAATTTTAATTGAGTAATAGAAAAATAGTTTTGTTAATTGCCCGAAAAAACAATTTTTAGAAATTTTAAACATTGTCCATCGTGCAAAACTGTAAAAAATCGTCGGGTGAAAATAGATTCCCGATATAATCACTCAAGATTTTGAAATTGAGAGCCGCAAAAAATAACATGATAAAAAATATATTGGTTTGGAGTGTCATCGCGATGTTATTGATGTCACTGTTTAATAATTTTAGTAGTAGTCCTCAACAAAACGAGCGAGTTGATGCGTCGTTGTCTTATTCGCAATTCATTGATTCAGTGAAAGCGGGACAGGTGCAACAGGTTGTTATTGATGACAATACGATTAAAGGTAAGTTGCAAAACGGGCAAGTTTTTAAAACATATTCGCCAAACGATGGGCATCTCGTCGATGATTTATTGGCTAACAATGTTGATATTAAAGTTTTAGCTCCTGAACAACCTACGATGTTGATGCAGTTATTGATTTCATTTGGTCCGATGCTTTTGTTGATTGGTGTGTGGGTGTTTTTCATGCGTCAAATGAATGGGGGAATGCCAGGCGGTAAAAACCCCATGAGTTTTGGCAAAAGCAAAGCGCGAATGCTCGAAGAAGACCAAATCAAAATTACTTTTGCAGATGTTGCGGGTTGTGACGAAGCGAAAGAAGAAGTTGATGAAATGGTTGATTTCTTGCGCGATCCTGCGAAATATCAAAAATTGGGTGGAAAAATTCCACGCGGCGCATTGATGATTGGTCCTCCTGGAACGGGTAAAACTTTGTTAGCGCGTGCCATTGCTGGTGAAGCGAAAGTGCCATTTTTTACCATTTCGGGTTCGGATTTTGTAGAAATGTTTGTAGGTGTGGGTGCATCTCGTGTCCGCGATATGTTTGAAACAGCGAAAAAACACGCGCCATGTATTATTTTTATTGATGAAATCGATGCGGTTGGTCGTCAGCGCGGCGCAGGTTTAGGCGGCGGCAATGATGAACGCGAACAAACATTAAACCAATTGTTGGTTGAAATGGACGGGTTTGAAGGCAATGAAGGCATCATTGTTATTGCGGCAACTAACCGCCCAGACGTTTTGGATAAAGCCTTATTGCGTCCTGGACGTTTTGATAGACAAGTCACTGTTGGTTTGCCCGATGTGCGCGGACGTGAACAAATTTTAGGTGTGCATATCAAAAAAGTGCCAACATCAGATGATGTTGAAGTGAAATATATTGCACAAGGCACACCAGGTTTTTCGGGTGCAGATTTAGCGAATTTGATTAACGAAGCCGCGTTATTTGCTGCACGAATGAATAAACGTGTTGTTAACATGGCTGATTTAGAAAAAGCGAAAGATAAAATCATCATGGGCGTAGAGCGTTACTCGATGGTCATGAATGAAAAAGAAAAAGAAATGACGGCGTATCACGAAGCGGGTCATGCGATTGTTGGAAAATTAGTACCTGAACACGATCCAGTTTACAAAGTGAGCATCATGCCGCGTGGTCGGGCATTAGGTGTGACAATGTTTTTACCTGAACGTGATCAATACAGTGCCAGCAAACAGAAATTAGACAGCATGATTTCAAGTTTGTACGGCGGTCGTGTCGCGGAAGAAATCATTTTTGGTGCAGAACAAGTAAGTACAGGTGCATCGAATGACATTGAGCGAGCAACCGAATTAGCTCGAAACATGGTCACGAAATGGGGTTTTTCACAACGTCTTGGACCACTTTCGTACAGTGAAGAAGAAGGTGAAGTATTTTTAGGTCGTTCGGTTACGCGCCACAAAACGGTTGCCGAAGAAACATCGCATACTATTGATGAAGAAATTCGCTTGTTTATCGATCGTAACTATCAACGCACTGAAACTATTCTAAAAGAAAATATGGATATTTTGCACAGCATGGCAGCTGCGTTGATGAAATATGAAACGATTGATAAAAGTCAGATTGAGGATTTGATGGCGCGTAAACCAGTGCGCGATCCAGAAGGTTGGAATGATGCGTTACCACGCGGTGGTTTACATATCGTTGTTGGTGGTGACACAAAAACCGATACCGATTTGCCTCCCTCTTTGGATAAAACAGTCGAGCAGCATTAAGCTCGATTAACACTAAAAATAATTAAGGAGAAGTGCGACGCGCTTCTCCTTTTTTTATCACCGTATTTTGAAGGCATAAAACATGACACGAAAATATTTTGGCACTGATGGCATTCGCGGAAAAGTGGGAACTCCCCCCATTACACCTGATTTTTTATTAAAACTTGGTTGGGCAGCAGGACAAGTGTTTGCACAAGAAGGACATAATTTTGTCTTAGTTGGTAAAGACACACGCATTTCGGGTTATATGTTTGAATCGGCATTAGAAGCAGGTTTGACTGCAGCTGGTGTAGATACTAGCTTGCTTGGTCCCATGCCAACGCCAGCCGTTGCTTATTTAACGAGAACATTGCACGCAAAAGCGGGGATTGTAATTAGTGCATCACACAATCCATATTTTGATAACGGCATTAAATTTTTTTCCGCGCAAGGCACTAAATTGCCCGACAATATTGAGCAAAAAATTGAAGAATATCTGGATTTACCCATTACAACAGTTGATTCGTCAAAATTAGGCAAAGCCAAACGTGTGGTTGATGCAGCGGGACGTTATATTGAATTTTGTAAAGCGAGCGTTCCTACAGGAATGACGTTTGACGGCATGAAAATCGTAGTCGATTGTGCGAATGGTGCAACTTACCACATTGCTCCAGATGTGTTTAAAGAACTTGGCGCACAAGTTATTGCGATTGGTACGGAACCTAACGGATTAAATATCAATGAAGGTTATGGCGCAACTAGCCCTGAAAATTTAGTGAAAACTGTTTTGGAACAAAAAGCAGATTTCGGGATTGCATTAGATGGTGACGGTGATCGGGTCATTATGGTCGATCATAAAGGCGAAGTAGTTGATGGTGATGAATTGATTTATATCATTGCGAAGGCGCGTTTAAAATCGGGTTTATTAACAGGTCCTGTCGTCGGTACGTTAATGTCAAATTTAGGAATGGAACACGCACTACAAAAACTGAGCGTTCCTCTTTTGCGAGCGAATGTGGGTGATCGCTATGTAATTGAAATGTTAATGAAACATAAAGGAATGTTGGGCGGAGAAAATTCTGGTCACATTATTTGTTTAGACAAAACTACGACAGGTGATGGCATTATTGCCGCATTACAAGTGGTTGCAGAAATGCAAAATACAGGACTGTCGTTACACGATTTGAAATCAGGGATGCAAAAATATCCACAAGTATTAATTAATGTGCGAACTGCAAAAAAAGTGGATTTAACAACACAGAAAGGCATTCAAAATGCTGTGCGGACGGTAGAGCAAACATTAGGTAAAGATGGTCGAGTATTATTGCGTGCATCTGGGACTGAACCCTTGATTCGCGTTATGGTCGAAGGAAGTAATCAATCTCAGGTGGAACATTATGCAAAACAGTTAGCTAATGATGTAAAACAAGAAATTGGATAATTTTTATCCAAACAGACTGTGGTTTTAAATTATTAGAAGCGACCTGAAATTACAAAGTTTGCCAAAATCCGCGAAGTTAAACACATTTCGTGCTTAAACTGGACAAACGATAACAACACGGTAAAATTAAGGGGTTTTCAACCCGTTTATTCAATAGAGAAACCAATGGCGATAATTACTGTTTTAAATGGTCCAAATTTGAATTTATTGGGCATACGCGAACCCAGTCTTTATGGCAATAAAACGCTTGCAGATATTCAATATACGCTTGAACAAGAAGCGCAAAAATTACAACATTCTCTAACGTTTCGCCAAAGCAATGCAGAACATGAACTTATCGAATTAATTCATGCCGCATATACTAATCAAGTCGATTTTATTATCATCAACCCCGCTGCTTTTACACATACAAGTGTAGCGATGCGCGATGCGTTATTGGCAACCAAAATCCCTTTTATTGAAGTCCATTTATCGAATGTTCATGCCCGTGAACCATTCCGAAAGCACTCCTATTTTTCCGACATCGCGCAAGGCGTAATTTGCGGATTAGGCGCAATGGGTTACGAATTGGCGTTACAAGCCGCTCACAGATTATTAACCGAGAGATCTTAAATCATGGATATTAGAAAAATAAAAAAACTCATCGAAATTATTCAAGCTTCAGACATCGCTGAAATAGAAATTAAAGAAGGCGAAGAATCTATTCGCATCAATCGTTACACGGCAGTTACACCAATAACTTACGCAAATGCCCCCACAACTTCTGTCATTACATTAGGCAATGAATCTACGCCTGCAACACCGATGGCAAAACCAGAAATTAAAGGTCATATTGTTAAATCGCCGATGGTTGGTACGTTTTATCGTTCAGCATCACCAGGTAGTAAATCATTTGTGCAAATTGGACAAGCGGTACAAGCTGGCGACACATTGTGCATTATTGAAGCAATGAAAATTTTAAATCAAATTGAATCTGACCAAAGCGGTGTGATTACGCAAATTTTGGTTGAAAACGCTGAACCCGTGGAATACGGTCAACCGTTGTTTGTCATTGAATAAGGCGGCGCGTTATGTTTGATAAAATCGTTATCGCTAATCGCGGTGAAATTGCATTACGCGTCTTGCGTGCTTGCCGTGAATTAGGCATTAAAGTTGTCGCTGTACATTCAGAAGCAGACCGTGATTTAAAACACGTTCGTTTGGCAGATGAATCAGTATGTATTGGGCCTGCGAATTCAGCGGATAGTTATTTGAACATTCCTGCAATTATCAGTGCTGCCGAAGTAACTGACGCAGAAGCCATTCATCCAGGTTATGGTTTTTTGTCTGAAAATGCAGATTTTGCCGAAAAAGTTGAGCAAAGTGGTTTTGTATTTATTGGTCCGAAAGCGGAAACGATTCGCATGATGGGCGACAAAATTTCAGCGAAAAATGCAATGTTGAAAGCTGGAATTCCCTGTGTTCCAGGCAATAACGATCCACTTTCTGATGACGCGGATAAAAACTTAAAATTGGCGCGTGAAGTCGGTTATCCTGTGATTATCAAAGCAGCAGGAGGCGGCGGCGGGCGAGGAATGCGTACTGTTCATACTGAAGCAGCATTGATTAACGCGATTTCGATGACTAAAGCTGAAGCGGGCGCGTCGTTCGGCAATCCGACTGTTTACATGGAAAAGTTTTTAGAAGATCCGCGTCATATTGAATTTCAAGTGATGGCAGACAATTATGGCAACGCGATTCATTTGGGTGAACGTGATTGCTCGATGCAGCGTCGTCATCAAAAAGTCGTCGAAGAAGCTCCCGCGCCTGGAATTACCGAAGAACAACGTAAATTTATTGGGGAACGTTGCGCGAAAGCCTGTATTGATATTGGTTATCGTGGCGCGGGAACGTTTGAATTTTTGTACGAAAAAGGCGAATTCTTTTTTATCGAAATGAATACCCGCGTGCAAGTTGAACATCCAGTTACTGAAATGGTGACGGGATTTGATATTGTAAAAGAACAATTGCGAATCGCGGCAGGCGAGAAATTATCTATCACACAAGACCAAGTTAAAATTCAAGGTCACGCGATTGAATGCCGTTTGAATGCGGAAGATCCAAAAACGTTTATGCCGTGTCCTGGCACGATTGAACAATTCCACATGCCTGGTGGTCCTGGGATTCGGTGCGAAACGCATATTTACAACGGCTACAAAGTGCCGCCTTATTATGATTCGATGATTGGAAAATTGATTGCTCATGGTGAAACACGCGAAAGTGCGATTGCACGAATGCGAACCGCGTTAAATGAAATTATTATCGACGGCATCAAAACGAACATTCCTTTACAACACGATATTATGACGGACAGCGCGTTTGCGACGGGTGGACAAAATATCCATTATTTAGAAAAAAAATTGGGTATTTACAAATAAAAAACTGTTTTTACTCGTTTTGCGTGGACGCGAATACATTCACGTCCATTTAAATTCTCTTTTCACTCCTCACTTTATATTCAATGTCCTGGCATCAACTTACCGTAACAACTAGCGAAAAATTCGCACCAAAAGTCGCCAAGCATTTCACTCATTTAGGCGCAGTTTCTGTCACTTATATGGATGCTGAAGACGAACCCGTTTATGAACCACGCATTGGTGAAACTAAAATTTGGACAAATACTGAAGTGGTTGCACTGTTTGAATTGGACGTGGAACCAGAATTTATCAAAGCCGAAATGAACAAAAAGTTCAAAACAATTGGCGAAACGTGGGAATATGAATTCATTGAAGACCAAGCGTGGGAACGGGCGTGGATGGAATTTTATCACCCGATGAAATTCGCCGACCGTTTGTGGGTTTGCCCGACAGACCAAGAAAAACGCGAGGAAGGCACGGTTTGTTTAACGCTTGACCCAGGTTTGGCGTTTGGGACAGGTACACATCCGACAACGGCGTTATGTTTGGAATGGTTGGCGAGCAATGATTTAACCGACAAAACCGTGATTGATTACGGTTGTGGCTCAGGAATTTTAGCGGTTGCGGCGATTTTATTGGGTGCAAAAGAAGCACACGCTGTTGATATTGACCCGCAAGCCTTAACAGCAACTCGCGACAACGCATTGAAAAATAATGTTTCCGATAAAATTCATTGCTATTTGCCTGAAGATTTTAAAGCGTTTGAAGCTGACGTAGTTTTGGCGAATATTCTGGCAAAACCACTCATTGATTTGTCACAAAACATTTGTGCGTTAGTGGTTAAAAATGGTGCTTTAGTTTTATCAGGTATTTTGGCAGAACAAGCCGATTCTGTGATTGAAGCCTACGCAGAAAAAATTGATTTTGCAGAGCGAGTTCAACAAGAAGATTGGATTCGTTTAAACGGTCGTAAAAAATAACAATTTAAACCTTAAAAAAGGAAAACTTATGAAAAAAGCCTGCGAGAATTGCAGTCGCGTACACATCGGCAAACATTATAAAAACGTTCCAGTTTGGAAACGCGCCATCGGTATGATAATGATTTATTTGCCTATTCTTACCTTACCGTTCATTTTTCTGAGTGCGTATTGGTCATACACCCATTTGCTTTGGATGGGAGCGAAAGATGTTAAAACCTTGCGCGATTATTTGCCTGCGAAAGAAAGCCACCGTTATGATTTGAAAACGCAAATCAAAATGGACGGTTCATTTGCATTAAGTACATCACAATCAAAATTGTTTTGGATTTTGAATTGTTCTTGGTATTGCCCAGTGAGCGTGGCGTTATTTGAATGGCATTCGTACTTAGTGAAATTGGTAGAAAATTTTTGGTGTCCGTTCACGCACGCTGAAAAAGAAAATTATGACAATGCGTGCATCGACAAATCGTTTTGGCATATTTACCCAGCCGATGCAGCGAAATTACACCCAGATGATTTAAAAAATCCGATTTGGAATGAAGACGAAGCCGTTAAAAAAGATTAGTTCATAATCAAATAAACGTGCAAATCGCCCATCACAAACTCCATAACAACTTAATTCTCGCGCCAATGGCGGGAATTACCGACGCGCCATTTCGAGAAATTTGCACCCAATTTGGTGCGGGTTTAACAGTTTCCGAAATGGTCGCATCAAATCCCATCTTACGTCATCATCCTCGAACTTTATTACGCGCTGAACACTCTGAAAAAAGTGGTTTACGTTCTGTTCAAATTCTCGGTACAAATCCTCATGATTTAGCGGAAGCTGCACGTTTCAATGTTGAAAATGGCGCACAAATTATCGACATCAATATGGGGTGTCCAGCAAAAAAAGTCTGTTCAGTTGCTGCAGGTTCGGCGTTATTGCGTGATGAAATTTTAGTAAAACAAATCCTCGAAGCTGTGGTGAATGCCGTTAATGTTCCTGCCACTTTAAAAATTCGCACGGGTTGGGATTATGAAAATCGCAACGCACTCACGATTGCAAAAATTGCCGAAGATTCTGGCATTGCGGCATTGACAATTCACGGACGGACTCGCGCTTGTAAATTTGAAGGTTTTGCTGAATATGAAACTATTAAAGCCGTCAAACAAGCCGTGAACATTCCGATTATTGCCAACGGAGACATTGATTCACCAGAAAAAGCGCGTTTTGTTTTGAATAAAACAGGCGCAGATGCGATTATGATTGGACGCGCAGCGCAAGGAAATCCGTGGTTATTTCAACAAATTTCGCATTTTTTAACACACGATGAATTGCTCGAATTACCGTCGAGAAATGAAATTTATCACGTCCTCACGCTGCATTTAGAAAGTCTGTATTCATTTTATGGTTCAGGTCTTGGCGTGCGATTGGCACGAAAACATATCGGTTGGTATTTTCGTCACATTGACGACGTAGATTTGTCGCTCAAACCAAAAATCAATCAAACGTTAGAACCTGTAAAACAACTAGCATTTGTGCGATTGGCATTAGGATTAAATTAGAACAGCATGATTTTTTGCTCAGAATAATTACCCATTTAAAGGCGATTTATCATTCCATCACCGTTGACGAAGCTGAAAAAGAGCTTGATGCCTTTGCCTATAAGTGAGATAGCAAATATCCTCGCATTAGTCGTTCAGTTTATGATTTGGTTTGAAGACCGATTACTTCTACCTTTTAACTGTTTAGACAGAAATTCTTACAGTCTCTTTTCAGCGGCTTGTTACTATTTTTGGAAATCTGCCTCAAGCCACCCTAAATTTCTACCTGCATTGGTTTGCAGGGACTATCGGCGGATTTAAGAACTGCAAGACAACATCGAACAACCCGCTTTCATTTTTGCCCATTCAGGACGCTTTTCAGCGTATTTAGAAAATTTTGGTTGTTCATCGTAAGGTTTGCGAAGCAGATTTAATAATCGTTCTATTTCAGAAAAATCGCCTTCTTCTGCGGTATCAATCGCTTGTTGTGAAAGGTAATTTCGCAAAACATAGTTTGGATTTACAGCATTCATTTTCGTTTTACGAGCAGCTTCATCCGTTTGAATTAAATCCGCGTAACGTTTAAGCCAAACATTCAATTGATTCTGATAATTTGCATCCAGATAAGCCTCGTCATAATAGGCTTGCGTCAAAGGTTGAATATCAATTTCTGTTACCGTCATATCGACATTAGCAAGTTGACGATAAAAAATCGTCATGTCCGTTTCAACGGTTTGCAACAACGTCATCAAATCTGAAATTAAGGCTTCATCAAATTGCTCTAAACCCAATTTTTCTGCCATCATTTTTTCATAGCCACGTTGAAACGTGTTTGTATATTGCTGTTCTAAAATATCCTGCAAGGGTTTTGAATCTTGAATTAACGGAAAAATCGCATTGGCTAATTGTGCCAAATTCCAAAACGCTACGCGCGGTTGATTACCAAAATGATAACGGCGATGGTCAGCATCAGTAGTATTAGGAGTCCAGCGTAAATTGAAATCTTCGAGCCAACCATAAGGACCATAATCAATCGTCAATCCTAAAATTGACATATTGTCCGTATTCATTACGCCGTGAACAAATCCCACTCGTTGCCAATGCACAATCATTTCAGCGGTTTTTTGGCAAACTTCACCGAACCATTGCAAATACGTTTCAATGCAAGGGTTTCCTAAATGTGGGAAATCTGTTTGAATCGTGTAATCGACAAGTTGTTTTAATAACGCAATATCATTTCGCGCGGTATGAATTTGAAAATGTCCGAATCGGGTAAAACTTTGAGCAACACGACAAACCACTGCGCCCGCTTCATATTTTTGATTGCCATCGTAAAACATATCTCGAAGTACCGATTCGCCTGTCAAGACCAAACTCAAAGCACGAGTTGTGGGAACGCCCAAGTGGTGCATCGCTTCACTACATAAAAATTCTCGCACAGAAGAACGTAAAACCGCTAATCCATCCGAAGTGCGAGAGTAAGGTGTTTTGCCAGAACCTTTGAGTTGCAAGGTTAAACGCTGTTTTTGGTTGTTGATGACTTCGCCTAAATTGATAGCACGACCATCGCCTAATTGTCCTGCCCATTGACCAAATTGATGACCGCCGTAACACGTTGCGTAAGGTTGCATTCCTTTAACAAATTGATTGCCAGCAAAAACGTGAGCAAATTCTTCGGATTCACAAACGTGAGCTGCTAAATCCAATAATTGTGCAGCTTCGGGCGAATAACAAACCAACTTTGGACGTGAAACTTTTTGTGGCAAAACGTGAGAATAACAAGCGTTAAAAACTTGGCGGCAAGCGTTGTCGTTTTTGGTATCTTCGGGAAGATGTTTGATAAAACGATTATCAAAATGCAATTCGTGTAAGGTTTTCATTTTTGAATTACAACCTACCGATTGTCACAGTCAGATTTGAATTATCGTTACTCAAATATATTTCACCATCTTGAATGTTGCACTGTAATTGCATTGACCGTTTAACCATTGTTTCAGCACCGTCGGCATTGATATGAAAGACTTTTAAGTTATTAAATCGTGCGAGTTTTGATTTTTGTTGTTCCCACCACACTTTGGCTTTGCCTTCGTGGTAAGTGTAGATGATGACTTGCTTTGAACGTCCACACGCTTTGCGGATACGTTTTTCATCGGGTTGTCCTAATTCAATCCACAAGTCAATTTCATCAGTGAGTGATTTTTGCCACAATTCAGGCTCGTCATCGCTAGAAAGTCCCTTTGTAAAACTTAGGCTTTCACTGGCATTTGCCATAAACGCAATTAAGCGAATCATAAAACGAAAGTCGTTTTCAGACGGGTGTTGTGCGACTGTTAATTCGTGAAGCTGATAATAATGACGGTCAACATCGGCAATGTTTAACGACACTTTATTGATGGTTGAGCTAATTGCCATAATTTTTTATTTTGTGTGTTGATTTAAATTGCCATCTTCTACAAACGGATAGTCTGTATAGCCTTTTTCATCAAAGGAATAGAATGTTTCAGGATTAGGTTGATTTAAACTCCCACCTACTTTGATTCGTTCTGGAAAATCAGGATTTGCAATGAAACTTACACCAAATGACACAGCATCTAGTTTTCCTGTTGCAACAGCTTTTTCGGCTTCTTTTGCGTCATAGCCCATGTTGCCAATCAGCACGCCTTTGTAATTTTCACGAATAGGCGTTAAAACATCACCTGTTTGTTGCTGATAAAAATCTGCTCGCATAACGTGTAAATATGCCAAATCGAAATCATTAAGTCTTTTTGCCAGCCAAGTGGAAAGTGCAACAGGGTCACTATCAATCATGCTGTTGAAACTATTCAATGGTGAAATTCTTATCCCCACTCGGTCACTTCCCCAAACATCACAAACGGCTTGCAACACTTCGAGCATCAACCTCGCACGATTTTCAATTGAACCACCGTATTTATCTGTACGTTTATTTGAACCATCACGCAAAAATTCATCGAGTAAGTAACCATTTGCACTGTGTACTTCCACGCCATCAAAACCTGCCAATTTTGCGTTTTCAGCGGCTTTTTTGAATCCATCAACGATGCTTGGTAATTCTTCAAGGAGTAATTCACGCGGTATGACATAAGGCTTCATGCCTTCTGGAGTCCGAACTTCGCTGCTAGTTATGGCGATTGCGCTCGGTGCAACAGGTTGTGCGCCATCATTCAATAACGGATGACAAGCTCTTCCGCCGTGCCAAATTTGCAGAAAAATTAACCCTCCTTTTT
>JBAXMT010000009.1:0-28148 GCA_037134135.1 Methylococcaceae bacterium
TCGGCAATTTCTTTGCGATGCGGTTGGTGCATGGTGGTTACAACGTCAATGTTGTTGGCGAAATCGTTACTCCAAGCATTAAACAAGGCGACTTGTTAATCATTATTTCGGGGTCAGGTGAAACTGAGCAATTGATTGCTTTCACCAAAAGCGCGAAAAAAATGGGCGCAAAAATCATGTTGATTTCGTCAAAAGCGAGTTCAACAATTGGTGATATGGCGGACGGTGTTTTCCAAATTGGTCGTGATGACTTATACGGAAAAGTGGTTGGAATGCCGATGGGAACGGTTTTTGAGTTATCAACATTGCTCTTTTTGGAATCAACAATTTCTCATATTATTCATGAGAAAGGTATTCCTGAAGAAATTATGCGCGAAAGACACGCAAATTTAGAATAAAAAAAAGTGAGTTAAAAACGAGTAATTATTTATTCGTTTTTCAGGTCAGAATATACAGGTTGCACTATTGAAGAAGTTTAGTAGTGCAATTTTTTTAACAGATACCACAAAAGGAGAGAAGATGACTTCGCGTAGAGAATTAGCAAACGCTATTCGCGCTTTGAGCATGGATGCCGTACAAAAAGCAAATTCAGGACACCCAGGTGCGCCAATGGGTATGGCGGACATTGCCGAAGTGTTGTGGAATGACCATTTAAAACATAATCCAACGAATCCAAATTTTGCAGATCGCGACCGTTTTGTGTTGTCGAATGGTCATGGCTCAATGTTGATTTATTCGTTATTGCATTTGACAGGTTACGATTTGCCGATGAAAGAATTGGCATCATTCCGTCAATTACATTCTAAATGTGCGGGTCATCCAGAATATGGTTATGCACCAGGTGTTGAAACAACAACAGGTCCACTCGGACAAGGCATCACCAACGGTGTTGGTTTTGCGATGGCTGAAAAATTATTAGCTGATCAATTTAACAAACCAGGTCACGAAATTGTTGATCATCACACCTACGTTTTCTTGGGTGACGGCTGTTTGATGGAAGGCGTTTCACACGAAGCGTGTGCGCTTGCTGGTACTTGGGGCTTAGGAAAATTAGTTGCGTTCTGGGACGACAACAACATTTCAATCGACGGTCACATTGATGGCTGGTACACCGACGACACTGTAAAACGTTTTGAAGCTTACGGCTGGCACGTTCAATCAGTTGATGGTCACAATTCAGACGAAATTAACGCTGCAATTACAGCCGCAAAAGCGGTAACTGATAAACCGTCAATGATTTGCTGCAAAACCATTATTGGTTTTGGTTCACCAAACAAAAGCGGCAGTCACGATTGTCACGGTGCAGCATTAGGTTTGGAAGAAGTTGCCCTAACTCGTAAAGAATTAGGCTGGACACACGAACCATTTGTTATTCCTGAAAACGTTTATGCGGGTTGGGATGCAAAAGCAAAAGGCGCGACAACTGAAAAAGCATGGGACGAAAAATTTGCAGCTTACGCGGCAGCTTTTCCAGCAGAAGCGGCTGAATTCAAACGTCGTACAGCAGGTGAATTACCAGCAAACTGGAAATCAGTGACTGATGCTTTCATTAAAGCAACTAACGAAAAAGGCGAAAATTTAGCATCACGTCAAGCGTCGCAAAAAGCGATTGCTGCGTTAGCAGAAGTTTTACCAGAATTCTTAGGTGGTTCTGCGGATTTGACAGGTTCAAACTTAACAAGCTGTGCAAGTTTCAAACACGTTAGCGGCAAAGAGCCAGGCAACTACATCTCTTACGGTGTACGCGAATTTGGTATGTACGCAATCATGAACGGCATGGCTTTGCACGGTGGTTTGTTACCATTCGGCGGCACATTCCATATGTTCTCGGACTACGCGAAAAGCGCGTTGCGTATGGCAGCGTTGATGAAAATTCAAACTATCGCCGTTTTGACACACGATTCAATCGGTCAAGGCGAAGATGGTCCAACACATCAACCAATCGAAAATACTTCAGCAATGCGATACATTCCAAATATGGATGTATGGCGACCTGCTGACGCAACAGAAACAGCGGTTTCTTGGGTTGCAGCGGTTGAACGTAAAAATGGTCCAACCAGTTTGGTATTGAGCCGTCAAGCAATTCCTGCGATTGCACACGATGACGCACAAATTGCCGCTATGCGTAAAGGTGCTTATGTTGTTTCAGAAGCAGCGGGCGCAGTGAATATCATTTTAATTGCAACAGGTTCAGAAGTGACATTGGCAATGAAATCTCAAGCGGCTTTAGCTGCGGAAGGTATCAATGCTCGCGTGGTTTCTATGCCATCAACAAACGTTTTCGATCGTCAAGACCAAGCCTATAAAGACAGCATTTTGATTCCAGGTGTTAAACGTGTTGCTATCGAAGCAGGCGTAACAGATTTTTGGCGTAAATATGTTGGTTTAGAAGGTGGCGTAGTCGGTATCGATACCTTCGGCGAATCTGCACCAGGTGGCGTTTTATTTGAACATTTCGGTTTCACGCCTGAAAACGTGGTCAAACACGTTAAAGCGGTGCTTTAATTTTTAGCACGAATCCTCGCACGCTTAAAACGTGTGAGGTTTTTTGACTTATATAACTACAAAAATAGGTGTCAATGTGAAAAAAAATAATTTACTCCAAGGTGCTATCGTTGCATTGTTAGTAGCAAGCCCACTTGCTGCGTTTGCGGGTCAATACCCAGCAGCTGATTTTGAGCCAAAAGTGCTTTATCAAGACGAATCTATCAAATCTTCAGCTCCAGCAGTGAAAGTAATTGCATCTGCGACAACAACTTCTACTCCAGCAGCAGTAAGTGCGGATGATTCAAAATATCCTGCAACGAACTTCCAACCGAAAGTTCTATTTAGCGATGAAAACTATAAACCAAGCAAATCTGCTCCTTCTATTTCGCCAACTTCTGCACCTGAATATACAACCAGCGCAGGTTCTGTAATTATGGAGCAAGCTGCTGAAAAAAAAGCAGCAAAAGAAGGTGATAACAACTTATTTTTATTGTTAGGTGCATTAGCTGTAGCAGGGTTTGCAGCATCAAGATGCCCTAAATTTGCAGGTATTTTTGGTGGTAGTAATTCTACTGATGATAGCGTTTATGCAAATCGCGAAACAGGCGTTACTCGTTATTTAAACGCTCGCGTCCCTAAAGTTTCTGGTGTAACAAAATACCTTGAACGCGCGGGAAAACCAACCAATGTTGCACGTTATATTGCGAAACAAAACATTGCACAAAAAACGGCTCAAAATGACACAGATCGGGGGTAGTTATGGGCTTTTTTTCCAGTCTATTCGGTAGGCATTCAGCAGAAGAATACGACACCGCAACTACACGAAACGCTATTGTTTCTTCTTCAGACGGTCTGACAGGTGTTAGTCGCTATTTAGAAGGTCAGCCAGCAACTAGCTTAAGCAGTGTTGAAAAATATCTAAAATCACAAGAGCAAAATCAACCAAGTGGTGTAGCCAAGTATTTAGCACGCCAAGCCATTGCAGAAAGAAATAAGCCAGTTGTGATGTTATCAGGTGTTGATAAATACTTGAAAAATAACGAAGGCAGTGCGCCAATTGTTGTAAAAAAAACGGGCGTTGAGAAGTATTTAGCAACACAAGACAATGCACCTGTAAGTCGAGTTGCAAAGTATGTATTGCAAAAGTCGATTGCTGAACGCAATGCACCTGCAAAACCAAAAGCGACACGCGTTGAAAGCTATTTACAAAGTTTGCCTGAAAGCACAACCAGCAGCGTAAGTAAGTATTTAGCAAAACAAGCTTTGAATGCTGCGCTTCAAACCAAAGAAGAAGTTGCAGTAGTGGTTGAAACTATTGTCAGTGATGTCGCTTTAACAGGTGTTGAAAAATATCTGAAATCACAACGTGGTTAAACATTTTTTAAACTTTAAAAATAGGTGTTTCTAATGGGTCAATCTTTGCTCGAACAGTTAAAACAGTACACAGTTGTTGTTGCCGATACGGGCGATATTCAAGCAATTGAAAAATTCACACCGCGTGATGCAACGACAAATCCGTCGTTAATCACAGCTGCTGCACAAATGCCGCAATATCAAAGTATCGTTGACGATACGTTGAAAGCGGCTCGTGAAACATTAGGTGCAGCGGCAGACGCAGCGCAAGTTGTAACGTTGGCATTTGATCGTTTAGCGGTTTCTTTCGGTTTGCAAATTTTAAAAATCATTCCAGGTCGTGTTTCAACTGAAGTTGATGCGCGCTTATCTTTCGACACTGAAGCAACGATTGCTAAAGGTCGTGATTTAATTGCTCAATACGAAGCGGCTGGCATTGATCGTAAACGTGTTTTAATCAAAGTAGCTGCAACTTGGGAAGGTATTCAAGCCGCTGCAACATTGGAAAAAGAAGGAATTCACTGTAACTTGACTTTAATTTTCGGTTTGCATCAAGCGATTGCGTGTGCTGAAAACGGCATCACATTGATTTCACCATTTGTTGGTCGTATTTTGGATTGGTACAAAAAAGACACTGGCAAAGATTCTTACGCGCCAGCGGAAGATCCAGGTGTTTTATCTGTGACTGAAATCTACAACTATTACAAAAAATTCGGTTACAACACTGAAGTTATGGGCGCAAGTTTCCGTAATGTTGGTGAAATTACTGAATTAGCAGGTAGTGATTTATTGACGATTGCACCGTCTTTATTAGACGAATTGCAAAATACGCAAGGCGAATTGCCGCGTAAATTGAATGTTGAAGCTGCAAACGCTTCAACAGCCGAAAAAATCAATGTTGATAAAGCGACATTTGACGCAATGCACGCTAAAGATCGCATGGCGACTGATAAATTAGCAGAAGGTATTGATGGTTTTGCAAAAGCTCTTGTTGTTTTGGAAACATTGCTTGCTGATCGTTTAGCTGTTTTAGAAGCGTAAATTTTGCATTCAAAAAAACCACGAGAGGATTTTATCCGTCGTGGTTTTTTGTTTTTTGAAGTTCAGTGTTGAACAAATGCTTAAGAAATGGAACGGTTAATTTTCGTTTTGCTGCTAATGATGCCCTATCTAACTTTTCCAATAATCCCCACAAACTATCTAATTCCGCTTGATGCTGAATAATTAAAAATCGTCCAACCTGCGGCGAAATTTCAAGTCCCATTGCTGCTGCTTTAAAAATCAACGCATCAACGCTGCTGGTATTAACTAATGTTTTTAGTTGAATAATTGCCCCCCAACTCAAACGTGTTTTTAAATCCGATGTTTTAATAATCGTATGGCTAGGCAAATTTGTTGCAGAAATAATTAAACGATGTCCGCGTTCATAATGCCTTTGCATAAAATATGACAGGGCTTGCTCCCATTTTTCTCGCCCTAAAATGGAATCGATATTATCGATACACACTACATCGTAATCGTCTAACCCCAATAAAATCGAGGGTTTATGACCACTATACCTAGCTAAATCGAAATAGAATGACGAGTGTTTATGATGTTGGGCATAATGGCAACATGCTTGGAGTAAATGACTTTTTCCCTGTTTTGACTTTCCCCATAAAAAAATTTGTTGTGTATTGTGACCGCTAACACATTGTTTTAGTTCATCAACTATCGGCTGATTTCCACCAGCAAAAAAATCATCAAATGTTTGATTAGCGCGAAACTCAAAGTGAAGTGGATATTGTTCAGGCATGATGATTAAAAGCACGAACGTAAAATGCTACGCCAAAAAAGAGTTGCAGACTTAAAAATACTTCTAAACCAGCAAGCCAACGCTCATCAGCATTGGCGTAACATTCGACTGCACCATGTATTAGATAAAACAAACTGATATAAGCCATCCACGAACAACTTTTTTTATCGCCATTCAAAAAACCACGCATTGGAATCAATAAAGGCGTGATATTGAATAATAAAAGTAACGCGATAGGAAATTTTACTGATGGTGACAAAGTGGTTTGCCAAAGCATCAACAAGCCAAATAAACCCAAAAATGCAGTTATCGCTAACCAATAAAAATACTGTTTTTTCACATCAAGAACGCCAATACATTTTCAGGTGGACGACCAATTACCGCCTTCGTTTCAGTGACCGCAATTGGACGTTCTAACAGTTGCGGATATTTCACAATAGCTTCTAATAAGGCTTGGCGCGTTAAATTTTCAGTAGCAAAGTTTTCATATTCTGGTTCACCTTGACGCATAAATTGACGCGGTTCTAAATCTAATTTTTGCGCGATAATCTCTAACTCCGCGACTGTTAAAGGCGTTTTCAGGTAGTCGATAATCGAAACTGCAACGCCTTTTTCTTGTAATAACGCTAACGTTTGCCGCGATTTACTGCATTGTGGATTATGATAAAGCGTCATTTTCATTACTATTCCGCTTTTTCTAAAACAATTTCAGATGATGGAAATTCAGGATGTGGCAATGGTTCTTTTCCTGCCATCAACGCATCAATTTGGGTTTTATCAATCGTTTCCCATTTCATTAACGCTTTTGCCATGTTATGCAAAATGCTGATGTTATCTTGCAAAAGTTTTTCAGAACGTTGGTAATTGGCATCAATAACAGCGCGAATCTCTTCATCAATTTGTTGTGAAACTAATTCAGAAACTTTACTACCTTTAGCCGCGTACCCCATGAAAGGTTGTCCACTTTCTTCACCATAAACCATCGTGCCTAATTTTTCTGAAAAGCCCCAGCGTGTCACCATGTTTCGCGCCAATTCCGTTGCACGTTCAATGTCATTTGATGCGCCAGTCGTAACACGATCACCGCCGTAAATCATGAGTTCTGCAATTCGCCCACCAAATAAACTAGCAATTTGGCTTTCTAATTTGCGTTTGCTTGCACTGTATTGGTCTTGCTCAGGTAAAAACATTGTAATCCCCAATGCTCGTCCACGCGGCATGATACTAACTTTATAAACCGCATCGTGTTCAGGCGATAATTGTCCAACAATACAATGTCCTGCTTCATGATAAGCCGTTAGCAATTTATCTTCTTCCGTCATTACCATGGTACGTTTTTCTGCACCCATTAAGATTTTGTCTTTGGCTTTTTCGAGGTCACTCATGCTGACTTCTTTTTTATCAGAACGAGCTGCGAGTAATGCGGCTTCATTTACAATGTTTGCCAAATCAGCACCTGAAAAACCTGGTGTGCCACGCGCTAAATCGTATAATTTGACATCTTCAGCAGCGGGAACTTTCTTGATATGAACATTTAAAATTTGTTCACGTCCGCGAACATCCGGCAAACCAACATTGACTTGTCTATCAAAACGTCCAGGGCGTAAAAGAGCTTTGTCTAGTACGTCTGCACGATTTGTCGCCGCAATAACAATGACACCTTCGTTACCGTTAAAACCATCCATTTCGACTAAAAGTTGATTTAACGTTTGTTCGCGTTCATCGTTGCCGCCACCCATTCCCGCGCCGCCACGTTGACGACCAACCGCATCAATTTCATCGATAAAAATAATACAAGGCGAATGCTCTTTCGCTTGGGCAAACATATCGCGAACTCGTGACGCGCCAACACCAACGTACATTTCGACAAAATCCGAACCTGAAATACTGAAAAACTTAACGCCAGCTTCACCCGCAATCGCTTTCGCAATTAAGGTTTTACCTGTTCCAGGAGGACCTACCATTAAAATACCGCGTGGAATTTGTCCGCCAAGTTGTTGGAATTTTTGCGGAGCTTTCAAGAAATCGACTAATTCTTCAACGTCTTCTTTTGCTTCTTCACAACCAGCTACATCAGCAAATTTGACTGTTAATTTATCTTCTTCAAGCATTCGAGCTTTGCTTTTACCAAAACCATTACCGCCATAACCTTGATTGCGACGCATATAAATAACCCACACTGTAATCATCAATAACATCGGAAACCAAGCGATGAAAATCTGCATTAACATCGATTGTTTTTGTGGGACTTTAGTTCGGATTTGAACATCAGCTGCAAGCAAATCATCAATCAAATGCCCATCACCAGGGTTAAATGTTTCGTAAGTTTCACCATCGGAGGTGCGTAATTTAATCGCTTGCCCCATGATTTCAACTTTATCGACTTGTTTACTTTTGACGCGTTCAATAAAATCCGAATAGGCTAATGAATTATCAATTGGCGGCTCGGCATTTAAACGTTCAAAAATGAAAAAACTTGCAAAACTCATCGCAAGAATAACGAAAATGTGAAGAAAGTATTTTTGCATTGTGGCACGCCCTCAGCCGTTATAAATGGTTATTTTGTTTCGTGAAATTTGTTGAACAGCATCATACCCGCGCCTAAAGCTAACGTAAATAGAAATGGTTCAATTTTGCCATCGCCAAATGCGGCAAGAACAGCACCAGGACAAAAACCAACTAATCCCCAGCCAATGCCAAAAAGAATCGCACCTAAAATTAACCGTTTATCTATCGGATTCTTGGTTTTAGGCAGATGAAATTCCGTGTCGCAAATTGGCTGGTGACGTTTCAAAATGAAATGTTGCAACGTCGCTAATGTAATCAACGCGCCGCCCATCACAAACGCCAAACTCGCGTCCCAATTCCCCGTTACATCTAAAAATGCTAACACTTTATCGGGATTATTCATTTGCGAAATTGCTAATCCTAAACCAAATAAAATGCCACAAAGTAGCGCAGCTTTATTTTTTGTCATTGCGCCCCCCCCAGTAAATGGCGCGTGATAAACACGGTTAAAATCGCAATCGCCATAAATGTTATCGTCGCGGCGACTGAACGAATTGAAAATCGCGCCATACCACAAACCGCGTGACCACTCGTGCAACCATTGCCCAAACGTGTACCGTAACCCACCAAAATACCCGAAATTATTAACAATAACGTTGATCGCGAATAAGTGGCTGGCGCGTGTGGCACGAATAAATTGAAAATCACAGCGGCTAAAATCAAGCCACCTAAAAAAAATAATCGCCAGTGATTTTCGCTATTTTTGAAATCAAACGCTCTAGCAATCATTCCTGAAATACCTGCAACGCGACCATTAAAAAACATCAACAAAGCGGCGGATAAGCCAATCAAACTACCGCCTAAAAATGCTGAATAAGGAGTGAAATTTTCCATCGTTTTTACTCTTCGATTACGCTGTCAATTTCAGTTTCAATAATTTCATCAGTCGTTTCGACGGCTTCATCTTCTTCAAGTTCTTCAGTTTCTAAGCCAGCAATTCTATCCACACCCACGACTTTTTCGCCGACATCCAAACGAATCACGCGCACGCCTTGTGCATTTCGTCCAACGACTGAAATTTCAGCAACGCGGGTTCTAACCAATGTGCCGCCGTCAGTGATAATCATCAATTCGTCAGTATCGCTCACCAATAACGCGCCAACAACATTGCCGTTACGTTCCGAAGTTTGCATCGCAATCGTGCCGCTACCGCCACGACCTTGATGACGGAATTTTTCTACTTCGGTGCGTTTGCCATAACCATTTTCTGAAACCGTTAAAACCGCACCTTCAGAAGCGACGATTAACGAAATCACTTTTTCGCCTTCAGTTAAGCGCAAACCTCGAACACCTGTTGCAGTCCGCCCCATTGAGCGTACGTCAGCTTCATTGAAACGAATCGCTTTGCCGTTGCTACTAAATAGCATGACGTTTTGTTCGCCGTCCGTAATTGCTACACCAATTAAGGTGTCGTCTTCGCGCAAATCAATTGCAATTTTGCCGCTGACGCGAATGCTGGCAAATTCAGGCAATGGCGTTTTCTTAACCGTTCCCGCTGAAGTTGCCATGAAAATAAATTTGTTTTCATCGTAATCGCGGGTCGGCAAGAAGGCGTTGATTTTTTCGCCTTCTTCCAACGGGAATAAATTGACAAACGGTTTGCCCCGCGCTGCACGACTGCCGATTGGCAATTGATAGACTTTCATTGCGTAGACTTTGCCGCGTGATGAGAAACATAAAATCGTGTCATGTGTGCTAGCAATCACAAGCTGGTCAACAAAATCCTCTTCTTTGGTTTGGGTTGCAGATTTACCACGTCCGCCACGATGTTGGGCTTGATAATCGCTCAACGGCTGCGATTTCACATAACCTTCGTGCGAAACAGTGACCACCATATCTTCTTCGGTAATCAAATCTTCGTCTGTTACATCGTCACGGTTTTCCATAATAATCGTGCGACGTGGTTCGTTGTATTGCTCTTTAATCGCAACGAGTTCTTCACGAATCACCGCCATTAAACGTAAATCGTCGCCCAAAATGTGAAGGTAAAACGCGATTTGTTCCAACAGTTGCGTGTATTCGCCGACTATTTTATCTTGTTCTAAACCTGTCAAACGGTGCAAACGTAATTCTAAAATTGCTTGCGCTTGTGCTTCTGAAAGTCGATAAACGTCACCCGCTAAACCATAAATCGCAGGCAAATTATCAGGACGTGAATCGCCCGCGTTAGTGCGCTCAATCAACGATAAAACTAAACCCGCCGCCCATTGTGTAGCGAGTAATTGCTCTTTCGCTTCGGCAGGATTTTTGGCGGCTTTAATCATGTCAATCATGGCGTTAATATTCGCTAACGCAATCGCTAAACCTTCCAAAATATGCGCTCGTTCTCGCGCCTTGCGAAGCAAATACACGGTACGGCGCGTCACGATTTCACGACGGTGATTGATAAACGCATTGAGGATTTCAAGCAGATTCAAACAGAACGGGCGACCATCCAAAATTGCCACCATGTTCATGCCGAATACGGTTTGGAATTGCGTTTGTTTGTAAAGATTATTCAAAACCACTTCAGGCATTTCACCGCGTTTCAATTCAATCACCATTCGCATTCCATCTTTGTCGGACTCATCACGCAAGCCTGAAATGCCTTCAAGTTTTCCTTCTTTAACGAGTTCGGCGATTTTTTCGAGCAACCGTGCTTTATTTACTTGATACGGTAATTCAGTGGTGATGATGGCTTGACGCGAACCTTCGCCGATGTTTTCAAAATGCGTTTTGGCACGGAGATAAATTTTTCCACGTCCCGTTTCGTAAGCGTGACGAATTCCCGCCGCGCCGTTGATGAATGCTGCTGTTGGGAAATCAGGACCTTTGATGTGTTCCATCAAATCCGAAATCGTTGAATTCGGCTCGTCGATTAACGCTAAACACGCACTAATTACTTCACTTAAATTATGCGGTGGAATGTTGGTTGCCATCCCAACTGCAATGCCTGATGAACCGTTTATTAACAGCGTTGGAATTCGCGTCGGCAAAACTGAAGGTTCAGATTCAGATTCATCATAGTTAGGCGTGAAATCGACCGTTTCTTTATCTAAATCGGTTAGCATTTCATGCGCGATTTTCGCCATTCTAACTTCGGTGTAACGCATTGCCGCTGGTGAATCACCGTCAACACTACCAAAGTTCCCTTGTCCATCAATCAACATGTGGCGCATTGAAAATGGCTGTGCCATCCGAACCATCGTGTCATAAACCGCTGTATCGCCGTGTGGATGATATTTACCAATCACATCACCAACCACACGCGCCGATTTTTTATAGGCTTTATTAAAATCATTGCCCAATTCGCTCATCGCAAAAAGTACCCGACGATGTACAGGTTTCAAACCGTCACGAACATCGGGTAACGCCCGACCAACAATGACGCTCATCGCATAATCTAAATAGGATTGTTTCATCTCGTCTTCGAGATTAACGGGGATAATTTCTTTAGCGAAGTTTGACATGATTCTCTTTTAAAAACGTGGGTGGGAAATTTAAGGTTCAAAAAATATTTTGATTAACCAATGTTGGACTGTTTTGTGCTTTCATCATAGCGTGATGAAACAATGCGTGGATTATAACAAATTATGTACTATAGGTTTACGGCGATTTCAACGTCATAATTATGACTAACAATCAGCAAATAATAGTTATGTTATTTTTTTAAAAAACAAATATTTACAAATTTTCAGCTTAAAAATGTAAATGTTTGCCTCTGTAGCAAATGTGTAGTAAATCTAATATAGATTTAAAACGTAGTGTGATTCGCTAAATTTGAAAAAATTATTTAATTTTTTCTATTTCAGGCTGATAAACAAGGCAGTAAAGCAGTAAAAATAGCTTTTCTTTTTTTAACTTTAAAACTCAAAGGTATTCTCATGGCTCTTATCAAGAAAACATCAAACGCATCAGCTGCAACAAGAGATGCAAACGCTAACACAGCATCATCAGAGGTGTCGCGTGATATTGAAGTTCAACGCAAAAAAGCGCGTACCTTTGCGAAACAACAGCAAGCAGCTGAACGTATCGCAGCGGCAACTGGGCAATTATCTTCTGGTATCAATGAAGCGGCTGCGGCGGCTGAAGAATTAAAACGCTCGGCTGACCAAATCGCAGCAGGTGCTGAAGAAGCATCAGGTGCCGCCGAAGAATCAACGACCGCTTTAAAACAAGTGATTGCTGCCGTCGGTCGTCAATTACAAAACGCGGACATCTCGCAAACTAAAGGTGAAAGTGCGTATAACCTCATCTTGAAAGTCAGTGGTGATGTTACCGATTTAGTCAGTAATGTTGGTGTGGCGGCAAAACGTCAGTTGGCTTCAGTCGATATGGTTACTGAATTAGAAAAACAAGCCGCAAGTATCGGCGACATCGTCAAAGCGGTGGCGCGAATTGCAGATCAAACCAATTTATTGGCACTCAATGCCGCGATTGAAGCGGCACGCGCTGGGCAACACGGTAAAGGTTTTGCGGTTGTGGCGGATGAAGTCAGAACATTGGCGGAAACGTCAGAAAAAAGTGCGAAACAAATTCAAGAATTGGTTGGACAGATTCAAGGGGAAGTGAAAACGATTGCTGACGGGATTAACTTGTCTGCAAAAACCGTTGAAGCCGAAGTTGAAAACGGAAAGATTATTACAGAGCAACTGAAAGGTATTGCTACAACTAGTCTCGAAGTCACCCGCGCCGCGCGTGAAATTGCAGCGGGCGCACTTGAATCATCAAATGCGTCAAAACAAGCATTGATTGGTTCAGAATCGATTGCTGCCGCGTCTGAAGAACAATCTGCTGCCGCTGAAGAAGTCAGTAAAACGGTAGCGGAACAATCTGCTGCGCTTTCTGAGTGCGAGCAAACTGCACAAGGTTTATCAGAATTGGCAGAAGATTTAAAAACCTCGACTGATGTCGCGAAAAGTGCGGAAGAAGTTGCGTCTGCTGCTGAAGAATTATCGTCTGCTGTTCAAGAAATTAACCGTTCTGGCACACAGGTTATGGCGGCGATTGGTCAAATTCGTGACGGCGCAAGAGCGCAAGCGGCAGCGACTGAAGAATCCGCAGCGGCATTAGGACAAATTGAAAAAGGGCTACAAGTTTCGCAAGAAAGAGGCACGAAAAGTTTAGAGGATATTCGTACCGTGCAAACGTTATTGGGAACAAATAAAGCTGCAATCGATGCGTTGATTACTGGCATTGCTAGCTCGATGGGTACAACGAAAGACAGTATTAAACAAGTCACCGATTTGGAATTATTGTCACGTCGTATTGATAAAATTGTCGATGTGATTGCCACGGTTTCGATTCAAACGAATATGCTTGCTGTGAACGGTTCGATTGAAGCAGCACGCGCTGGCGAATTTGGCAAAGGCTTTGTCGTTGTTGCTACCGATATTCGTAATTTAGCGCATGATTCGGCTGAAAATGCGGATCGGATTAAAGATTTAGTCAAAGGCGTGCAAGATCAAATTGGGATTGTCGGCAAAGATTTGGCTGAAATTGTAGTGAGCGCACAATCTGAAGTGGATAAATCGAAAGCGAGTACCGAAAGTTTATTAGTTATCGAAACTGACATTAACGAAAGTGAAAAATCAGCACAAGATATTTTGGCTGCTTCAACTGAAATTGCAGCGGCGATTGCACAAGTTAAAACAGGTGTTGATCAAATTTCTGCAGCGGCACAAGAAGCTGAAAAAGCAGCGACTGAAGCAGCTACTGCTGCAACGCAACAATCACAAGGCGCACAAGAATTAGCCAACGCCATTGAAGAAATTTCTTCGTTAGCTGATGAATTACAAAGCGCGTAAACCTTTCGCATTACTTCTAAAAGGAGATTGTTATGAGTATTAAAGTTCCTAAAGGACAGCGAGAGGATGCTGATAATTTAGACCCAGAATTGCACGAAGGGTTTGAAGCACAGCCAGAAGAGGTTGAAGTTTTAACGTCTACATTATCAGCACAAAAAATAGACGAAGAGCTTACAGAAGAGGAAATGGCAGAAGGTTTAACTCAAGCATTCCATGAGGAAGAATCGCACGTCCGTCAGTTTGTAACGTTTATTGTCGGTGATGAAGTTTTTGCTGTTGATATGGCACCAGTTCAAGAAATTATTCGGATTCCGTCAGTGGTTCGAGTACCGATGGCACCCGCGACATTAGAAGGATTAGCGAATTTGCGCGGTAGAGTTTTACCGATTGTTTCATTGCGTCGTGTTTTTGGCTTTGAAGAACGAGACGATGACGATTCAACTCGCGCCATCGTGATTGATTTAGGTCAACCTTTGGGTTTTGTGGTGGATCGCGTTGCCAGTGTGGTGGGCGTTGAAATCAGTAAAATTGAAGACGTTTCCTCTATCAGCGGCACGATTGACACCGATTTATTGACGGGGTTGATTAAAGATGTTGGTGGTCACGGCATGATTATGGTGTTGGATTTCGCTAAATTAATTTCCAATGAATTTTCAGAAGCATCGAAAACATCAAATCACAATGGTGCAGCACAATCATCATCGCGTGAAGTGCTAGAAATAGACGCAATTAGTGATGAATTGCAGTTGGTTAGTTTCACTGTTGCGGGTGAAGAATATGCAATTAGCATTGAAGACGTGCAAGAAATTGTTCAAGTTCCAGAGCATATAATTCACGTTCCTCACGCCGAGTCACACGTTTTAGGTGTGATGACATTGCGTAATCGTTTATTGCCGTTAGTCAGTTTGCGTCGAATGTTTAGCTTGCCTTTCAAAGATGCAGACGAACACAGTCGTATCGTAGTAATTTCAGTCGGTAGCGCGTCAGTTGGTGTGGTAATGGATACCGTCAACGAAGTGTTGCGAGTGTCAAAAGATTATGTGGATCCAATTCCAAATATGCTCACACGCGATGCTGATATGTCTGAAATCACCGAAATTTGTCGGTTGGCAGATGGCAAGCGATTGGTATCAATTATCTCCGCTGACAATATGTTCCGTCATAACTCAGTGCGCGAAGCGTTAAGTTCAATAGAAAAAATGCAGGATGAAGATGGCATGAATGATGCTGAAAAATTAGGAATTGAAGACGACGAACAAATGGTCGTATTTCGTTTAGGAAAAGAAGAATTTGGGGTACCGATTGAAAGCGTACAAGAAATTGTGCGAGTGCCAGAAGAGTTGACTCACATTCCACGCGCTCCGTCGTTTGTAGAAGGTGTTATCAATTTGCGCGGTGCGGTATTGCCTGTTGTTGATCAACGTCGTCGTTTAGGTTTAGAACAAATCGAACGCAGTGAACAACAACGAATTATGGTGTTTTTGTTTGATGGTGTGCGTACTGGTTTCATTGTCGATTCAGTGGCGGAAGTGTTGAAAGTGCCAAAATCTTCAATTGAACCTGCGCCAAATTTATCGAATATCCAATCAAAACTCATTGCACGAGTGGCGAATTTGGAAAAACAAAAACGGTTAATTTTACTCATTGAGCCTTCGCATCTATTGGAAGCAGAAGATCGTGAGGGTTTAGCGGCATTCGCCGAATAATAACAGGAAAAACAGGAGTTTTTAGGCATGATTAAGTTACTCATTGTTGACGATTCTGCATTGATGCGTCGTCAACTTAGTTCAGTATTTGAAGCGGAAGGCGATTTTGAGATTCGTTTTGCGCGTAACGGCAAAGAAGCAGTGGACGAAAATAAACACTTTCATCCCGATGTCGTTACTTTAGATATTAACATGCCTGAAATGGATGGCTTAACTGCATTAGTTTTAATAATGGCAGAACGGTCTGTGCCTGTTGTCATGGTGTCATCATTAACGGAGAAAGGCGCGTTAACGACATTTGAAGCGTTGGCGTTGGGAGCGGTGGATTATATTGCCAAACCCAGCGGCACGATTTCATTATCGATGGATGACATTAAAAAAGAATTGGTGGCTAAAATTCGTGCGGCAGCAAAATCGCACGTTAAAGCAGTGCGCCCCACACTAACAACGCGTCAACCTGTTGAAAAAGCTCCGCCGCCAATTATGCGACGCGGGATTGCCAATGACGGTATCGTTTTAATCGGTGTTTCAACGGGCGGACCTCGCACACTTGAAGATGTTTTGCCTTTACTGCCAGCAAATTTCCCATATCCCGTTGTAGTTGCTCAACACATGCCTGCGAGTTTTACTCTCCAATTTGCGGCACGGATGAATGATTTGTGTGCATTGCAAGTCGTTGAAGTCAGCAGTCCTCGTCCACTTGAATCAGGTTTTATCTATATTGGCAAAGGTGGTGCAGATGTGGTTGTGGTGCAACGAGCAGGAAAACTAATGGTTATTTCAAAACCCGAAAACAAAGACTTCTTGTGGCATCCATCGGTGGAACTACTTGGACGTTCAGCACTTGAGAATTATGACGCAGCAAAAATTATCGGCGTGATGTTAACGGGCATGGGTAATGATGGCTCAGATTCTTTTGCTCAAATTAAAAAACAAGGTGGACGAACAATTGCTGAAAGCGAGGCATCTTGCGTGGTTTTTGGTATGCCAGCAGAGTTAATTGCAAAAGACGGCGCAACAGCGGTTTTACCTTCGGATAAAGTAACAGAAAGAATTTTGACGTGGGTTAGATAGAGGAATAATTATGGCTTTTATAAAAAAACAACAATCGTCAAGTGAAACCGAAGACGAGCGTAAAGCCCCAAGAGATTTTGAGGGACTGTGTGAGGAATTAAATCACACGGATTCTCAAGTGCGTCGCTGGGCAGTGCGTGATTTAGTTGAAATGCCTAACGCAAGTTCGGTATTGGTTGAACGGTTAGAACATGAAAATAATGCCAGCGTGAGAACGGGCATTTTAAATGCTTTAGCAAAATTGCGAGATACCATTTCATTGAATGGATTGATTGAGTGTTTACGCAGTGAAGATGCCGCACTTCGCAATGAATCCATTGAAATTTTAAAAGAATTGCCAGACGAAGTAGCAGTAATCATTGAAAATTTATTAAAAGATTCAGATTCTGATGTACGAATTTTTGCTGTCAACATTTTAGAATCACTTCGCCATGAAAACGTCGAGCAATGGTTAATTAGTGTGATTGAAAAAGATTCACACGTTAACGTTTGCTCAACAGCATTAGATTTATTAAGTGAAGTGGGGTCAGAACTGGCAATACCTGCGATTAACAAATTAAAAGGACGTTTTCCAGATGAACCTTATGTTTGTTTTTCGGCTGATTTAGCGTTGAAGCGAATCGAAGACGGGAGTCAGTAAAATGTCTGCCATCAACATAAGCGACGAGGATTTTTTGAAATTCAAAGAATACTTTTATCGTAAAACGGGGATGTTATTTGAAGATTCCAAACGTTATTTTGTCGATAAACGCTTGATTGATCGCATTGAAACTACCGATTCAGGTAATTTCCGAAACTATTTTAACCAGCTACGTTTTGAAGTATCGGGCGAGGAATTACAACAGTTAGTTAACGTCATGACGGTTAATGAAACTTACTTTTTTCGTGAAGAATACCAATTCAAATGCTTGGTAAATTCCATGATGGATGAGATTACTCGTAAGAAAAAAGATGATTCCCCGATTCGTATTTGGTCAGTTCCGTCGGCATCAGGTGAAGAACCTTATTCAATTGCTATTTATTTATTAGAGTATTGGTCAGGTATTCATCGATGGGATGTCGAAATTATGTCTTCAGACATTGATACCAAAATCATCGCACAAGCTAGGCGAGGATATTATTCAACCCGTTCAGTTATGAATTTATCAAAACCCATTTTGGCAAAATACTTCACGCCGCAAGCTGGTGGCTATCAAATCTGTGAAGATTTACGTCAAGCAGTGGAATTCAGCCGCGTTAATATCACAAATGCTGTCGATGTCCGTAATTATCGTGATATAGATGTTATTTTTTGCCGTAATTTGCTCATCTATTTCGATGATGCGTCACGGCGACAAGCGGCTGAAATGTTTTTTGATGCAATGAAAGAGGGCGGATTTATTTGTTTAGGGCATTCAGAATCGATGAGTCGTATTTCTTCGTTATTTCGGGTGCGTAAATTTCCAGATGCAATCGTTTATCAAAAACCTTGGGAGGCATGATGAAACATATTCTCGTCATTGACGATGCGGCAACTGTGCGACTTTATCATCGCAACATATTAGAAACAGCAGGTTATAGCGTTGATGAAGCTATCAATGGGATTGAAGCCTTAGAAAAAGCTTTAGTAACTTCTTACGATTTATATATTGTCGATGTCAATATGCCTAAATTGGATGGTTATGGATTTTTAAAAGAATTTCGTCGCCAAGAAGATGTGCTTCAATCACCCGCGATTATGGTGACTACTGAAGCAGGTAATCAAGACAAAATTCTTGGTTATGTGTCAGGAGCAAATTTATATATGACTAAACCAACTAAACCTAACCAATTACTTAGTTACGTCCGTTTATTACTTGGAGAGGTTGCGTAATGAATAATTTATTAGAACAATTTTTATCTGAAGCGCGTGACTTTTTACAAGGCATTGCTGAAAAGTTAATGCAATTAGAAAATGATCCAAATAGCACTGAATTGATGGTCGAATTATTCCGTTTTGTGCATACACTAAAAGGTAACAGCGGACTTTTTGATTTTCCTGAAATGACCCGTGTGTTGCACGCGAGCGAAGATTTGATGGATGCGGTACGAAATGGACGTGTTAGTTATTCGCAAACGCTTGCGGATCAATTACTTGAAGCGATGGATTTTGTAAGTGCTTTGATGGATGAAATCGAACTGACAGGAAAAACGAGCAGCAATCATGTTGGAACATCAACTGAATTAACAAACGCTTTACGCGCTTTGTTGAATGCACCTAACGCAGTTCATGTGCCAGTTGCCATTGAAACGTACACCGACGATGGTTTGGCAGTGAAAGCAATTTCATGGTCTGAATTACCACTAATGGATTTGCCTGAATCAACCGCGATGGGTTTACATCGTTGTGCCATTGATGGCGAAACTGTTTTGTGGCTTCAATACACACCAGAACCCGAATGTTTTTTCAAAGGTGAAGACCCATTCTTTTTAGTACGACAAATTCCTGATGTTGCATGGCGGCACATTATTTTGAATAACACCGCTTCGACATTAGCGGAAATGGATGTGTTCAGTAGCCAGCTTGTTTTTCAATTATTGACGATTGCATCGACAGAAGAATTAGACGACTTATTACGTTACGTTCCTGATCAAATTCATCGTGTAAAAGTTCCTGCATTAGCGTTTGTAAAACCTAGCGGTAATAGCGATGACGTAGCGTTGGATGAAGATTTCATTATCAATATCTTGGAATTTTTTGATGGCAATGAACTTGAAACATTAACCAACACGATTAACACCATGTTGGAATTGTCTTCACCTGATTTGTGGTCATCTTCGGCTTTGCGTTGGGTATTACATCTTATTGAAACTGAACCTGATAACAAACCTGTTCAACGAATTTTATTGGAATCATTACGCACGCAAAAAACGCCTGATTGGTCGGCATTAACATTACCTGATGTTGAACCTTCTCGAAATGTAGTGGCATCGCCTGTTGTTAATGTCAACATCTCAGAAATATCCGATACGTTATTAGTTTATTTTAATGAGGTGATTGATGCACAAAAGGAAATTTTAAGTCTCCCTGCATCGAGTGGTGGCGCGTGGTCAGCGGGACGATTGAAAGCCGTCGGTGCAACGTTAATCGGTTGTTATCGCGCAGTACAAAGAGCGAATGAAGTTGAGCATATTGAAGCCGCATTACAATTAGCATTGACCGAAAATTCTCCCACTCCATTATTAATTTGGTTAGACAATTCGTTGCTGGATACACACGAACCTGTTTTAGTGGAAGAACATGAACAACATGAAGAGCATCTCGTCGCTAACCATTTAGCTGCACAAACTGACGCAAAATCAAATCGCCGTCCTGAAGAAATTGGTGGTGCAAATATCGTCGCAGCATCTAAAACACTGAAAGTTGATCAGGATAAAATTGACCGATTGATGAATTTAATTGGTGAAATGGTCGTCGCAAAAAATGCGCTGCCATATTTAGCGAATCGTGCTGAAACCGTGTTTGGTGTGCGTGAATTGTCGCGGGAAATTAAAGCGCAATACGCCGTCATCAATCGCGTTGCAGAAGAAATGCAAGATACGATTATGCAAGTTCGCATGATGCCTGTGTCGTTTATTTTTCAGCGTTTTCCTCGGATGGTGCGCGATATTTCACGCAAATTGGGCAAAGAAGTTGAGTTAGTTTTGGAAGGCGAAGCGACTGAAGCCGATAAAAATATCATCGAAGCCTTATCTGATCCATTGATTCATATTGTACGAAACAGTTTAGATCACGGTTTGGAAATGCCAGAAGTGCGTCTTGCGGCGGGTAAATTTGCAACAGGAAAATTATTGATTCGGGCGAGTCAAGAATCTGATCGTGTTTTGATTGAAATTATTGACGACGGTAAAGGGATTGATCCAGACGTTATCAAGCAAAAAGCCTATGAAAAAGGCTTGATTGACGAATCCACATTTGAACGCATTAGCGACCAAGACGCAGTAAATTTGGTTTTTGCGGCAGGTTTTTCAACGGCAGATGTGATTTCAGATTTGTCGGGACGTGGCGTGGGAATGGATGTCGTGCGTTCTGCGGTTGAAAAAGTGAATGGCACGGTTGGAATTGAAAGTGAACGTGGTAAAGGCACGCGATTATTCTTATCGCTACCATTATCAATGGCTGTCACCAATGTGATGATTATCGAATCAAATACGCAAATATTCGGTGTGCCGATGGATATGGTTGTTGAAACTGTACGCGTACCCCGCGCACACATTCGGACGATTAAACAAAAACAAACCACTGTTTTACGCGGTCGAATCGTACCCTTGTTATCACTTAATGATTTGTTAGCGAAAAGTGAGCCGCAATTATCTAATGAAGACGATGAATTTGCGACATTGATTGTGCGTGTTCACGGTGAACATGTGGGTATTTTAGTTGATGATTTCAGAGAAACCGTAGACATTATTCTCAAACCAATGACAGGTATTTTAGGCGGTTTGCCAGGTTATTCTGGCGCGGCATTGTTGGGCGATGGTTCAGTGTTAATGGTTTTAAATCCACGGGAGTTGATTTAGTTATGGCGATTGAATATAAAAAATCACAGGCGGTATTTAACGATTTTATTGGCGTTGAAGAAGCAGAGGCTTTACTAGAATGGTTGCAAAAAAATCCAAAAGGCAAAGTAAATTTTGCGGAATGCACCCACATTCATGCGTCTAGTTTGCAAGTTTTAATGGCGATTAAACCACCGATTGCAGCAGAACCGAACGATGCAGACTTAGCGGTTTGGTTAAAAATTGCGTTAAAATAATAGCCCAAATTCAATTAATAAGGAAAATACAAATGGCAAAAACAATTCTACTCGTAGACGATTCGGTCACGATGTTAATGAGTGTCAAAAATAACTTAGAAATCGCAGGGTTTAAAGTCGAAACGGCTGAAGATGGCGTAAAAGCAATGGCAAAACTGAGTTCTGGTTTGAAACCCGATTTAATTATTACTGACATCAATATGCCGAATATGGGCGGTATCGAATTGATTAAAAAAGCGCGTGCTTTGCCTGGGTTTCGATTTATACCGATTCTGACATTGACCACGGAAAGTAATCAAGGCAGACGTGATGAAGGTAAAGCCGCTGGCGCAACAGGCTGGTTGGTAAAGCCAGTAGGTGGTGTTGATTTACTGAAAATCATCAAGCAAGTTTTGCCTGGAGCTTAGTTGTGAGAGCGAAATACCAAGGCATCGATTTTAAAAGTAGGGCAGGGCGCATTTTATGTTTTGGCGTAGGTGCAATGCTTTTACTCATAATCAGTGCTGTGTTTTTGAATAGCTATTTAGAAACACAATTAGGACATTTAAAAGATGTGATGTTTTTGGGTTTGGCAACGATTATTACATTCGTTTCACAATGGCTTTTGATTGTTGAAATGCAAAAGCCGAAAGTATTGTCGGTTGAAGAACGTGTTAATGCGACGAATGAAAAGCTTCGTCATGTGCTTAATAACATTACGCTTCAAGTTGAAAGTTCGTTCAATACAGAAAATGCTAATTCATCACCTGAAAATTCAAACGATGAGCTGGCAGTTGCCTTGGTGAAATGCACAGAAAATGTTGAAAAACGAGTGCGGGTTTTAATTGATACATTGCAACTTGGAAATAATGAAACGCTCGAAACAGCGCGATTAGATTTGCTACCAGAAATTGAAAAAACTGCTAATGCAATTATTGAATATCTAAATGCGAGTACAAATATCGATACAAAATTGCGTGAACAAATGAATGGCACGCAACCGTTGTTATTGAATTTACAAAATGCTTTGAATGATTTTTCATGTAAAGCCACCGTGGCAGAATCGCCGCTATTAGCAAATTGTATCAATGAAACCAGTGCGATTGTGGATAGACACATACGACTTGATAAAGAAGTAATTCAACAGTTAAATGTTATTTCTCATGATACGGGTGACGCGTCATTGCAGCTTGCGACATCGATGCGTAGTTTGAGTGATGAAGCAGGGAATTTAGTACGCTATATCACAGAAGCGGTGATGAAAATTGGTGAAATGGACGGCAGTATTAAAGACAGCGTCGATTTCATTGTAAAAATTGGATATTTCATTCAAGAAATCCCAGAGAAAATTCAACAGGATATTGCATCTGTTCAAGGTGCTGGCAGCGTGATTGATGACTTAGGTTATTTGGTTGACAGTATTAAGGAAATTAGTTTCCAAACAGATATTTTAGCGGTGAACGCTTCTATTCAAGCGGCTCATGCGGGCGATAAAGGTTTGGGATTTAAAATTGTTGCTGATGAAGTGCGTAAATTAGCGGTGAATTCAAACAAAGCCGCAGAAATGATTGAAGAAGGTTTAGATGCAGCCCGCCATACCATTCGGAACGGTTTGAAATTCAAGTTTTTAGATGAAATTATGAATCGAATGAACGAAGCGGCTCAGGTAATGGACGCTGTTCAAAATTTAGAAAATGCTCATCAAGATGCCAGTCAGTATTACAAAACGTTGTTTAATGTTATCAATAGTAACAATCGAAAACTTGCCGCTGATATTGCTGAAATTTTAGGCAGTATTCAATACCAAGACATCGTGCGCCAACGAATTGAACGAATGCAGTTTGTGATAGAACGCCGTAATGATTTATTTGAATCGTTTGTCACAGAATTGGAATCTAATAATGGTAATCTCACGAACGATTTCGCATCACAGATAAATGTAATACTTAATAATTACATTGAAGATGAATTACAACATGGCAATAGTTTAAATTCAGATAACGAAGAAGATGCGCCACCAAAATTCGAGCTTTTCTAATTCACTGCGTTGTGTGAGAATGAGAACTTACATTTTAAAAATTTTAAGGAGTAAATGATGGCGAAAATTTTAGTGATTGATGATGAAGAACAATTGCGTGATTTATTGAAACAAATGTTGGGACGTGATGGACATGAAGTTCAAACTGCGTGCGATGGTGTTGAAGGAATGAAAATCTTCGGTCAATTCAGTCCTGATTTAGTCATTACAGACATTATCATGCCGAATAAAGACGGTATTGAAGTGATTACTGAATTATTGTGCGGCAATACAGGAACACCGATTATTGCGATTTCAGGTGGTCGCCGTGCGATTACTGCGGAATTCAATTTAGAATCTGCTGAACTTTTAGGTGTAAAAGGCATTTTGTCTAAACCTTTTACCCGCGATCAACTACGCGAAGCCGTAAAAACCGCTTTGGATTCATGAGTTCGTCTGTCCCCGTTTTAGTCATAAGTAATCGCAAAGGTGGTGCGGGTAAAACAACCGTTTCGGTGAATATTTCCGCCGAATTTGCCGCTACAAAACAGCGTATTTTACTTATTGATTTAGATTCACAAGGGCATTGCGCCGTTGGTTTAGGTGTAAAAATAAACGTGGGACAGGCTGCCGTTCATGATATTTTCACTTCGCCCACGTTACGACTTATTGATGCCGTATGCGAAACCTCGATACATAATCTTTTTCTTCTGCCCGCAAATCCAGCATTTCAACATGGAGATAGTGGTAATGATGAACAATGTTTAGCGCGGGCGTTAGCGGATAAATCGATTGCCGAAAAATTTGATTTAATCGTTATAGACACACCTCCTTCGTTAGATAATTTACTTTTAAATGCGTTAGCTGCTGCAAATTGGGTATTGGTGCCTTATGTACCGCATCCCTTGTCTTTTGAAGGCGTGCGTCAATTAGTTCGCGTGTTATTTAAAGTGATTTCTAGTCGCAATCCCAAACTTAAAATTTTAGGTTTTTTACCTGTGATGACGGGAAATCATGTGCGCCAACATCGGCAAACGACTGAACAAGTGACTAAACAATTTGGTGCGTTGCGAGTATTGAATGGCATTCGTACCGATATTAAATTAGCCGAAGCCTTTGGCGTGGGTAAACCAATTAGATTGTATGCTGCGAAAAGTCGGGGAGCAGAAGATTTTTCTGAATTAGCAACAACGTTGATTCAACTGATGAAAAAATAACGTCACTTCCCTGTTTTTCTTTATAGGATTGAAAGAAAATGTCTATGAGCAATAAAGAATTCCCCATTGATGCGCTATTTCCCTTAAATGAATCTGCAATTATTAGTAAGACGGATTCAAGTGAAGTAATTACGTTTGTGAATCAGCAATTTTGTCGTGTTTCGGGTTATTTAGAAGAAGAATTGCTAGGCAATACACACGTTATGCTTAATTCTCACGTTCATTCAAGTGAGTTTTTTCATGTTATGTGGGAAGCTATCTCGAATGGAAAAAGTTGGCAAGGTGAAATTTGTAATCGTGCAAAAACAGGACAGTTGTATTGGTTGAATACTTCAATTTTCCCGATAATTGATAAAGATACGGGTGAAGTATCTGGATACACTGGGGTTGGCTTTGATATTACTGAGAAAAAGCATTTGGAATTAGGCGTGCAATCTCAGGAAATACTTTACGATTCTGTTATTGAAAGCACCGATGGTTTTTGGCATTTAGATAATAAAGCGCATTTCATTGACGTAAGCACACGTTATTGTCAGTTGTCAGGCTACACCGAAACGGATTTGTTGACGTTGACCATTTCTGATTTGGAAGCCGACGATCATAAAGGCGATTTAACGTATCAGCTTAGTACATTAAATGAATCAAAGACCAGTAAAGTTTTTGAATCTATGCACCAACGTAAAGATGGAACGAATTGGTTTGTAGAAATTTTGATTAGTTACAACGTCAAACACGATAATTTTTATATATTTTTACGCGATATTTCAAAGCGAAAACTGAATGAGCGTGAACAATCGGCATTGCAACAGCAACTGAATCATTTGCAAAAGCTGGAAAGTATTGGGCGATTAACCGCTGGGATTGCTCACGATTTCAACAACATTTTGGCAAGTATTTTAGGTTATAACGAGCTAAATAAAATAAATGCTGAAGATATGCCAGACAATGAATTCAAAGCAGATTTTTTGCATAACTCGGCACAAGTTGATGTTGCAGGAAGTCGAGCTGTTGATTTAATTAAAAAAATGTTGGCGTATTGCCGTCAAGAAGAAGAGCATAAAAGTAACGCACGATTAGAACTTTCTGATGTGTTGAATAAAATTTTGATTATGTTGCACGAAATTATTCCATCAACTATCACTATCAAAGCAAATTTGGTGGATGATGTTTATATTACAATCGACGAAACAGATTTTTATCAAATTATTGTAAATTTATTTGTAAATGCTCGCGACGCACTCAATAAAGCGAAAGGCACTATTGAATTAAGTATTTATTTAGTGGATTTTCAATCTCATATTTGTAGTGCCTGTCACGAAAAAATATCGGGTAAGTTTGTTGAAATAAAAATTTCTGATACGGGCGATGGAATCAATCCAACAAAATTAGCGCATATTTTTGAACCTTTTTTTACGACAAAAAAAGTGGGTGAAGGCACAGGATTAGGCTTATCTGTTGTCAGTGGCATTATTCATAATATGGATGGTCATATTTTGGTTGAATCTGAATTGGGCAAAGGAACAACATTTAAATTGTTATTTCCCTAACTCGCGCCGCCTAAATTATCGTCATGCCGTATAATTGTTTTTATTTTTACGGCGTTTTCGATGTCAAACCACGATTTAATTACTCAACTTTCCAAACAACTTCAATCCTGTTTAAGCAAAGATAAACATCTTTTAAAACGCCAACTCGACAACTTACGTCGAAATAAAAAATCAACGCCGCAAGATTTCGAAAAACTACAAAGTCGGATCGAAAAATCGGCGGCAGGTTTTGGAAAAAGACGCGCTAGTTTTCCTGTATTAAATTTCCCTGATTTACCTGTTACAGGTAAAAAAGACGACATCGCCGAACTCATCAAAAACAATCAAGTCGTCATCATGTGTGGCGAAACAGGCTCAGGCAAAACCACCCAATTACCGAAAATTTGTTTAGAAATTGGACGCGGCGCGGCAGGTTTTATCGGTCACACGCAACCACGTCGAATTGCGGCACGAACCGTTGCAGACCGAATTGCCGAAGAATTAGGCGAGCCGATGGGCAAATCAGTCGGTTATAAAATCCGTTTTAATGACAAAACGCACGCCGATTCGCTCGTCAAGCTGATGACCGACGGGATTTTGCTCGCCGAATCACAAAACGACCCATTTCTCAGCCAATACGACACCATCATCATCGACGAAGCGCACGAACGCAGTTTAAACATCGATTTTTTGCTCGGTTACATGAAATGGTTATTGCCAAAGCGTCCCGATTTAAAACTGATTGTTACTTCTGCAACGATTGATACGAAACGTTTTTCGGAACATTTTAACAACGCTCCGATTATTGAAGTTTCGGGGCGGACGTATCCCGTTGAAATGCGTTATCGCCCGATTGAAGCCAAAGACGATGAGGAAGATGACGAAACCACCGACGAGTTGCAAAATGCAATTTTAGACGCGGTTGATGAGTTGTATCGAGATTTGCGCGGTGATATTTTGATTTTTCTGACGGGTGAACACGAAATCCGCGAAACCACCGAATCGCTGAAAAAACATCATCCGAATCAATATGAAATTTTGCCGTTGTATTCAAAATTGAGTGTGAGTGAACAAGAGCGCGTTTTTAAACCGAAAGGTGGAAAAATACGAATTGTGTTATCCACTAACGTCGCCGAAACGTCTTTAACTGTGCCGAATATTCGTGGCGTAATCGATACAGGTCACGCGCGAATTAGTCGTTACAGTCCAAAAAGTAAAATTCAACGTTTGCCGATTGAGCGCATTTCGCAATCGAGCGCGAACCAACGGGCGGGACGTTGCGGACGGGTTGCAGAAGGAATTTGTATTCGACTTTATTCGCGCGAAGATTACGAAGCGCGTCCCGAATTCACCGAACCAGAAATCATGCGGACAAACTTATCTGCCGTAATTTTGCAAATGACGGCGTTGAATTTGGGTGATATTGCCGATTTTCCGTTTCTCGAACCGCCCGACGACAAAATGATTCGCGACGGCAAAACGTCGTTGCTCGAAGTGAACGCGCTCGACAAATCGGGCAAACTCACTGAAATCGGCAAACAACTCGCTAAATTTCCCACCGATCCAAAATTGGCGCGAATGCTCATCGCCGCGCAAGAACAGGTGTGTTTAAAAGAAGTCAGTATTATCGTGGCGGCGTTGAGTATTCAAGACCCGCGCGAAAAACCAGCCGATAAAATGCAACAAGCTGACGCAAAACATGTTGTGTTTCGTCATCCTGAATCCGATTTTTTGACGTTGCTCAATGTGTGGAATATGTTTGGCGAACAGCAAAAAAAGCTCTCGAATAACAAACTTCGCAAATACTGTTCGGATAATTTTTTGTCGTATATGCGAATGCGCGAATGGCACGACAATCACAGCCA